>JBIQMB010000242.1:0-5777 GCA_044463745.1 Chitinophagaceae bacterium
GTAGCTTCGTACGGGACAGGCTATCCTCCCGATCGCTATCGGGAAACAAGGATTAAGACTGCGCATTTGTCTGAATGCAAAACATTGCGAATATCAGCCAGAGAGGCATCCCGTAGCTTCCCAGGGGACAGGCTATCCTCCCGATCGCTATCGGGAAACAAGGATTAAGACGCCATGTTATTTTAATTTATACTTTAATTTATATTGTTGCCACAGAGGCACATGGCTATCCTCCCGATCGCTATCGGGAAACAAGGATTAAGACTACGATTAATGCGTCCGGTATCTGCCGAAAAGATCCGCGCCAGAGAGGCATCCGGTAGCTTCCCACAGGACAGGCTATCCTCCCGATCGCTATCGGGAAACAAGGATTAAGACCATGTCCTTCTGGGTATCTTACAACCTGAGAATTTGCGCCAGAGAGGCACTGAGGACCTTTCTTCCAAATTATCTTGTAATAGGCATTTTACCTCGCCTCCTCCAAGTTCAAAAATCTTAATGCCAATTTTCATAAGTTGTTCGGGCGCATAATCTTCTATTTTGCCAAGGGAATAAACAACGCGACTTGTAGAGAGTCCTTTATCATTGCAGTAACTCTCCATGATACGCAAATAGTTACCAATTTTTTTTCTATCTGCTTTTAGAAAGGCCATTACAGGCAAAAGCAAGTACAAATAACAGTACCAGGAATACTTTCAAAAATAATCGGCTCTCTACATTTTTTGACTAAAAGACAAAGTACCCTTACCAGTCCTGCGTTTGAGAGAAATAAATTGAATCAGGTGTCAAACTCAAGAAGAAAACCTCAGGCTCTTTTCGAAACTTTAGGAAAGTTTGATACGCCTTAACCCGTTAGCAAGTACCAGGCGAAACTTTCCAAAAGTCGTGGTACACTTTTATCTTTTGTGGTTCTGATTTAGAGGTATGTACTGGCATGCAGTGTTTCCGTGCACGAGTAACGGTAAGTCATAAGTCACCGGACAGGAGTCCGGCGCCAGAAAAGAGGTGAGTTTGTGGGCACAAGCGCGACGCTTGCTCCAGTGAACGGTGAAATTGGTTTTTTACTGGTTCAAGTGTTCCAACAAAGTTGGGCCACTTGAATCACCTGATTTTGCCGGTTTGTAACCGGATAAAGGAAACTCCAGGCTCTTTTCAAAACTTTTGGAAAGTTTGATACGTCTTAACCCGGTATCAAGTACCAAACGAAACTTTCCAAAAGTCACGACCCACTTTTATCTTTTGTGGTGCTGCTTTAGAGGTATGCACTGGCATGCAGTGTTTTTCCGAAACGAACTCCTCAGGATTGAAAGACCTACAGAACAGGGAAGAACTCTCCGAATTCCCCTCAAAAGGAGGGGTGGATGTCACGTGTCCCTTAAAAATGTCCAACATCTTCAGAAAGTTCAAAAGGCACGTGACAGACGGGGTGGTTTCCAACAACCGCCGAGAATATATCAGTTACTATGAAATTCTCTGAAAGTGATTCTGTAAAAATGTTTTTTAGTAACAATTAGGTCAGGACAGAAAACGGCTGGAGACCTATCATTTGAAATCACCGGTTTGTAACCGGATAAAGAAATCCCCAGGCTCTTTTCGAAACTTTTGGAAAGTCTGATATGTCTTAACCCATTAGCAAGTACCAGGCGAAACTTTCCAAAAGTCGTGGCTTTATCTTTTGTGGCTTCTGTTTGAGAGGTATGCACTGGCATGCTGTGTTCCCGTGCATGAGTAACGATAAGTCACCAGACAGGAGTCTGGCGCCAGAAAAGAGGTGAGTTATTGACACAAGCGCGACGCTTGAGCCTGTGAACCTTGTACCAGACAAAACTTTCCAAAAGTCACGAACCACTTTTATCTTTTTTGGTTCTGTACTCCTAATTCCAGTGCACATAATTCTCACCTAACCTCTTTACATAACCGAAAACTTATAAATTGAAGATGACTGATAAGTTTCGCCCGGATTCAAAACGGTAGAAGGAAAATCCGGTTGGTTGGGAGAGTCGGGGAAGTGCTGGGTTTCCAGACAAAGGCCTGTCCTGTAACTATCTTTGGAGCCGTTTGAAAAGGTCACTTTTTCAGCCATAAAATTTCCGCTATAAAATTGCAATCCCGGCTCGGTGGTGTACACGTCCATTACGATGCCCGACTCGTCACCGGTAAGCCGACATGCATGGTGCATTCCTCCTGAGTCCACGGCATTCAACACAAAATTGTGATCGTATCCTTTACCAAAAGTAAGCTGTTCATTATCCTGATTGATGTCTTTTCCTATGGCCTTGGGGTTTGTGAAATCGAATGGCGTTCCGGCTACTTCCTGCAGTTTTCCGGTTGGGATCAAAGTGCTGTCAACCGGTGTAAACCGATCCGCAAAAATTTGCAGCGTATGATTTAAAATCGTGCCGCTTCCTTCTCCGTTCATATTGAAATAGGAATGATTGGTAAGGTTAATAATTGTCGGTTTATCGGTGGTAGCTTTGTAATCTATTTTCAATTCATTATCCGGGGTGAGGGTGTAGGTGACCTGAATATTTCTGTTTCCCGGAAAACCTTCTTTGCCATCGGGCAGCGTGATGCTAAACGTTACGGAATGATCCGTTTGGCTGCCGTTCCAAACCAGAAAATGGAGGCCTTCAAGTCCGCCGTGCAAGGTGTTGGGGCCATTATTTACCGGCAGGGTGTACTCATGACCATCAAGTGTAAATTTTCCATTGGCAATCCGGTTGCCAAAGGGTCCGACTACCGGTCCGAAATAAGGCTCCTCTTTATTGTTATAATCCGTGGCTTTGCTAAAACCAAGTACCACATCCCGCTCCTTTCCTTTATCATCCGGTACAATCAGAGCCACCACGCGAGCACCAAAATTGGTGAAGGCAACCTTCATGCCCCTATCATTTTGCAGCGTATAAAGTTTTACATCTTTGCCGTTAATCACCCCATCAAATTGAGATGCAACCGGCAATTGCGCATCATCTTTTTTTTGTTCATTTTCGTTGCAGGAGAACATTAAAAGCAAGGCGGGGAGAAATAATCCGGCGAATATTTTTTTCATGTTTTTTGTTTTAGTCTATTATTTTCAGATTTCCTTTTGAATCGAACTTCATTTCCTTGATGAATACAACCCTGTCATCTCCGGTTTGCGGAGTGCGCCCATGATAAACACACAAGAGCCTTCCATCCCGGTCTGTAAATACCATGTTGTGACCGGTTCCCGATACATTTCCTCCTTTATCAATATTCTTTTCGAGGATGGGGTTTTCAGATGATTTGATAAACGGGCCTAATGGTCGGGTAGATGTGGCGTAACCAACTGCATAATTTTCGCCCGCAAAATGATTGGCAGAATACATCATGTAATACAGTCCTTTGTGCTTAAATAAAAATGAACCTTCTGTCCAGCGGCGGTTAATTTCTCTGCTGGTCACCGACCTGCTTTCCCATTCCGATTGTTTGTCATTCATCTTTACAGGCGGACGCAAAAGTAGCCGGGGTTTTCCTATTACACCTGAAAAGTCTGGCTTAAGCTCCACGCCATAAACCCAGCTTTCTTCTATCTCATCATAGATATGATTGGTCTTTGCCCATAGAGAAATCTCAGATTCTACCGGGTGTTTGTAACAGCATCTTGAATAATAGAGGTACAGTTTTCCGTTCTCACCAAAATACACATTGGCATCGATGATGGGATAGCCGGGATCGAATAATGGCTTACCCGAAACATCTACGAAAGGTCCCGTAGGTTTGTCGGCAACCGCTACACCTATTTTATAATTCTCGAGCTCATTGTTGGGATTATTTTTCCAATGGGCACTGTAAAACATGTAATACCTGCCATGGACTGCATAAACCTCCGGCGCCCAAAAGTCCTTTACGCCCCAGCTTGCGGGCTGGTCTGATGAATATACCTGTCCTTCGCTTTTCCATGTGGCCAAATCATCGGATGAATAAGCCATAAAACCGTTTGGGACCCCACCCGTGCCGTACATGTAATACCGATCTGATGTGGAATCGTAAAGTATAAAGGGATCACCAAATTTTATGTCGAGCGGATTTTTTATTTCTGTTTGGGAAAAGGAAGAAAAATGAGAAAGCAGGCAAAAAGTGAAGAGAAGCAAATTGTTTTTCATTCTTTAAAATGTTTTAGGATTAGAATACCGGCTTGTCAATAGCCTTCATAGATGGTGTGCCTCCTTTTATAACGGGCCAGCCATTATCCCATTCTACCGGGTCAAGCATCAGCACCCTTCTGGAAGTTCCATTCGGCAATTTACCTATATTTTTATCAATAGCATGATAGAGAATCCAGTCCTGTCCCTTTGAATCGGTGATGATGTCTGAAGTGTGGCCGGGGCCCGCATATTTGCTATTTCCTTGTAGTAACAATGTTCCCGTGTCTCTTTCCAATATGCTGTTTCCATTTTTATCCAGATACGGACCGGTGAGGTTTTCTGACCGTGCTACTATCACCCTGTAGTTGCTATTGGCACCATCGCAGCATGATCCCTTCGAACCAAAAAAGTAATAAAAGTTTTCCTTCTTATGAATCATGACTGCCTCAAAATCGCCGGCAGCAATTTTTATTTTCGGCGCATTTGGTTTAAGCTGGCGGCTATCTGTGGTTAACTCAATGGCATAGGTTCCTTGCGTAGCTGCATTGCTATAACTTCCCCAAAACAGATAATTTTTCCCTCCATCCGAAATGTAAAACGGGTCGATAGAGTTGGGAACACCGATACTATCACTATCAAACAATTTTCCCTGATCGATGAAAGGACCTCGCGGATTAACTGCTATCGCCAATCCGATACCGGGGTTTGCATCTCCCCAAACAGAATAGGCATAGTACAAATAATATTGCTCGTTCACTCTATTGATATCCGGAGCCCAAATGCCTCCATCTGTTTTCCAGGTAGGTTTTTGTGCAAATGCATTCCCAACGTAAGTCCATTTAATTAGGTCGGGCGATTCCAAAACAGGTACAATTCTTCTCCCATGGCCATCTGCCCAATCATCCTCCGTGCCGTATGCATAAAATAATTTATTATCGGGATCTCTGATGACGGTGGGATCAGCCAATACCGGTTGAAACACCGGATTGGTATATTGATTTGGCTTGATGGTATCAGTAGGCAAATTATCAACAGGAAGTTTTTCCTTACACTTGCTCGATGTCAATGAAACTCCAACTAACAAAGCGGGAAGCAGCAGGCTGGTAAAACCTGATCGTAAATTTTTTAATATAGGATTCATTCTTCCAAAATTATTTATTGTACTGCGCTGATCTGCAACAAATTGATTCAAAGTTTCGATTTTTTATCTCTTCGCAAGTATTTGAACAATGATTATCTGATCTCTTTTTTAAAGGTCTTTCAAATTTTCATTCTAAATTGTGAAATCTTCAACTGCCATTATTTTGTTACGCAAGTTCATATTATTCGGTCTAACCTGTTTACTTTTCAGCCATGTGCAGGCGCAGCCTTTTTACTTTGATCATTTCCAGGTAGAAGAAGGGCTTTCAAACAACGCCGTTTTTTGCAGCGTTCAGGATAGAAACGGATTTTTATGGTTTGGTACGCGCGATGGGCTGAACCGGTTTGATGGTTATACCTTTAAAATTTACCAAAACAGGCCGGAGAAAAGCCGCTCTCCTCAAAGCAATTTTGTGAGGGTGCTGATGGAAGACAAGCAGTCGATACTGTGGGTAGGCACAGATCAGGGGATATTTTTATTTGACCCGAGAACGGAGAAGTTTAAGTTTTTTAATCATTCTCTTTCGGGCG
>JBIQMB010000243.1:0-5769 GCA_044463745.1 Chitinophagaceae bacterium
CAAGGATTAGATCCTTCTATATTAGAGTAATTCTTTTCTATTTTTCTTAATTTAGTGATCCCGATGCCCCTCCTCCCCCTTCCTCTTCAATGCCTTCGATTAACAACAATCAAGATGATGAAAGTGATAGTGATGAAGATGATAATGATGATGCAGAGGATGATATTGATTAAATGAACGGCTTTTTTCTAAGGTAACCCACACGAACAAAAAACGCCACCTCAATTTGAAATGGCGTTTAAACTGTTAAGTGCAATTATTGTCTTGCATTAATCCGGCAAATTAAAATGCAGTTTTACTGCCTTGTAATCTTCCCAGTCAATACCGGTAGACATTTTGCGCGCATTGGTACTGCCAGGCTCAAGCACATACCTCACACGGAATGAACCATCACCCGGACTGGTCATATCGTAGTTTGAAGTTAGAAAAATCTTGCCTGTAGAAAAGAATACATCAACATAGGCATCGGGCATGCCTGTGGGATCGTTAAATAACATGCCGGCAGGTATGGTGCAGGGCAGAGCTACAATAAAAGGAGCATCTGCTTTATCCAGATTCAGATAAACCTTTATAATACCTTTATTCAGGATGTCTGTCGTAAGCTTGGGCGCATTGATTTCCGCAACGCCTTTATCATTGTAAGCCACATCCATCCATGCCGAATAAATGACCTTCGAATCGCCCGGATCACCTTTTTGTCCAGGATCGCCCTTATCTCCTTTTTGTCCTTGTGGCCCCGGATCGCCCTGTGGTCCCTGCGGACCTTCTTTGGTGCAGGAAGTTAATGAAATAGAAAGTACAAGTAAAAAACTTGAAAGTAGATAAATAAATTTTCTCATAAAGAATTGTTTTTTAAATAGGTTACCAAAATATGTAAAAAATATGAAAGAATGATATGAAATTAAAGATTATAACAACTGTACGCTTACCTGCGATCCGTTACCAAATATGGATTCTGGCCGAGTCGGGTAAATACATTTTATCCGTTGGCTTTATATCGAACGCTTTATAAAAATGAGTTGAATTCATAAGGGGGCCGTTAACACGCCACATGGGTAAAGCGTGCGGATTATTGTTAACCCATAGGCGCATAAATTCATCCTTCATTTTCACGCGCCATATTCTGGCAATAGAAAAAAAGAATCGCTGGTCGGGTGTCAGACCGCCAAGCCTGACAGTATCCTTGCCCTGATCTGTGAGTTTAAATGCATCATAGGCAATGGCTACACCGCCGATGTCGGCTGTGTTTTCACCAACCGTCATGGCGCCTTTAAGGTGCACCGTATCCAGTACTGTGAAGGAATTATAGAGATTGATGACCTGGCCTGTTTTGGCTTTGAATTTTTCATAATCTTCCTTCGTCCACCAATTTGTAACGTTACCATCTTTATCAAATTGCGCTCCCTGATCGTCGAAGGCATGCGTCATTTCATGGCCGATAACCATGCCGATGCCGCCGTAGTTCAATGCATCGTCGGCTGCATCGTCAAAGTAGGGGGCCTGCAGAATGCCCGCCGGAAAAACAATTTCATTGCCCGATGGATTGTAATAGGCTGTAACGGTGGAGGGCGTTGTAAACCACTCCGACCTGTCAACGGGTTTGTTGAGTTTAGCCAGATTATATTGGTAATTATTGGCATCGCAGGCAACGATGTTTTCAAAGTATTGATCCCGTACAATATTTACATTTCCATAATCGCGCCACTTGTCCGGATATCCAATTTTTTTCGTAATTGAATGGAGTTTCTCAATTGCTTTTTCTTTTGTGCTGTCACTCATCCAGTCCAACTTGTTTATTCTTGTTTCAAAAGCTTTCTCAAGGTTGTTAACGAGTTCGAGCATTCTTTTTTTCGCATTTTCTGAAAAGTATTTTTTTACATACAACTGCCCCAGCGCCTCTCCCAATGCGCCATCCACTTCACTGGCAATTGTTTCGCCGCGGGTTTTTTGTACTTCTTGCCCGGTTACCACTTTAATATAATCGAACCCGACATCGACAAATGGGCGGCTCAGTTTGTCGCTATAATGCGCTATGGTTTGCCCTTTTAAGTATGTTTTCCAATCGCTTATCGGTACGGACTTCAGCAGCGCATTCAACTTTGCATAATAGGCCGGTTGGGATACGTCCAGCGTATCTGTTTTCAGATTCAGATTTTGAAGCAGTTGCTTCCATCCGATATTGGGCTGGGCATTAGCCAAAGCTGATACTGCCATCTTGTTATAGTTGGCTTGAATGTCTCTAAGTTCAACATTTGTTTTATGCGCAGAAGCCAATTGCTTTTCTATGTTGTAAACGATCTCTGCATCTTTCCCTGCCTGGCCGACGTCGGTGCCGGTAAGGACAAAGAAGGTGGTTATAGCCTTCTTATAAGCGTTTTGCACTTGGATGGTGTGCGGGTCTGATTTAAAATAATAATCTCTTTCGGGTAGTCCGATTCCCGTTTGCATCACGTGCCCAATATTTAGACTACTGTTTTTATTATCCGGATAAACATAAAATGAGATGATTGACATATTTCCGTTAGCCATTTGCGCGGCTACAAATTTCATCATGGAGGGAATATCCGTGATGTTGTCAATATCGTTCAGAATGGGCTTTAAAGGCTCGAATCCGCGCGCATTAATCGTGACAGTGTCCATGCCGGATGCGTAGAAATCACCAATTTTCTGTTCCAATGTACCCGCTTTATTTGTTGATTGAGATACGCTGTCTAAAATATTTTGTAGCCGAAGCCGTTGGGGATAATTCATAAACATGTATGCACCTACTCCGGACTGTGATGGCGGTATCTGTGCCGTATCCAACCAGATTTTATTGGCGTAAAGGAAGAAGTTATCGCCCGGGTTAAGCGATGAATCAATTCCTGCAATTTTGATAAAAGCGTTTTCTGAATCTTTGTCTGAGGTACTTTGGCAAGCCGTAATGAAGAGGACGGCAAAGAAGAACACGTGAACTTTTTTCATTTGGTGATTTTTTATGAAAGGAGAATCAAATTTAAGTGGTTCCATGCCTTCATAATTATTTTTTTACCAGCGGTAATAATCGTTTATGAATATGTGAGAGCCGGCTGCGAAGAACACAGAAATGAGACGGATTCATAAATTAAGAAAATAAATAGTTGAAGAACGAAAGGAAAAGGTAATTTTGGGGGCTCATTAATTGTTATTTCCCAAGTGAAATAAGGCTTAAAAGTTTTTTTTCAGGCTACCCTGAGTTTTTATGTCTGAATGCCCTTAGGATTTTAAACAGAATCAGAAATCCCCGGCATTTGGTTTCCGGAATAAAAAAATGTGAAATGAAAGATGAAACAAACAGGCATGATGAGTTTGCATTATTCCTGAAAAATTATGGTACAACGCTCAAGAATGTTTTCGATGAAAGATTTGGTGGTGATGAATTTGATATCGAACGGAGGTTTACACCCGATGAATTAGACCGGATTATGGAGCCGCAACCCCTTGCTGTGGCCATACCGGAGCAATATGGCGGTAGGGGTGTGAGAGTGAAGGAATGTCTGGGCGTTCTGTCTGCCGCATCATACGAATCTATTTCGTTGTCGTTGATATTCGGGATTAATATTGCCCTATTTTTAGAGCCCGTGGCCAAATATGCCAACGATTCGGTGAAGCCGGAAATTTTCAAAAACTTTCTGGAAAATCAAAATATGGGTGGGTTGATGATTACTGAGCCCGATTACGGCAGTGATGCATTAAATATGCAATCATGGAATGAGCGGTTTGAAGATTCTTACAAAGTACATGGCACCAAACACTGGCAGGGGCTCACAGGCATGGCTGATTATTGGCTTATTACCTCGCGCGAGAAAGGAGCGGGTGGAGAATTGAGCCGCGATGTTGATTTTTTTATCTGTGATGTATCTAAAGAAAAACAGAAAATTACAGTAGAAAAAATTTATAACAACCTGGGGCTGGAAGTGATTCCTTATGGGTTAAACAAGATCGACATCCTGGTGCCGGCACAGCAAAAGCTGATTCCGCAAACTTCAGGTATCAAGATGATGCTGGATATTCTTCATCGAAGCCGCCTACAGTTTCCGGGAATGGCCATGGGCTTCATTCAGCGGATGATGGATGAAGCGATCCGTCAGTGCAATCGCAGGGTGGTTGGTGGAAAGAAACTGATAGAGTTGGATCAGGTTCAATATCAGATATCGCAGATACAAAGTGCATTCACGGTTGTGTCGGCCATGTGCCTGCGCAGCAGCGGTGTCAGCAGTATAGAATATGATCTTTCGGGAGAGGGGATAGAAGCCAATTCGATGAAGGCTTATGTAACAGACCTGATGCAGGAATCGTCCCAAACTTTTACCCAGCTTTCGGGTGCTAATGGATACAAGATTACAAATATTGGTGGCAGGGGAATAATGGATAGTCGTGCGTTTCAGATATTTGAAGGGTCGAACGAGATGCTATATACGCAAATTGGGGAGATGATTATGAAACTGATGAAACGTAAAAAGGAATTGAATGTATTCAAATTCTTAAAGGAATTCAATCTTACCGAAAAAGCAAGTTCTTTTTTCAAAAAAGATATAGATTTTACCCTGGTAACAGGAATAAGTCAACGGAAGATGATCGATCTCGGGAAAGTTTTCTCGCGTATTATCGCCGGTAATTTTGTTTTAGAAATGGGTGAGAAAGGGTTCAGAAATGATTTGATAACCAATTGCATCAATATGATCCGTACGGACATTTCTGTGCTGATTAGTTCTTTTCACGCCGAGAATTACGTTACGCCGGTGCAGGAATACGCAGGTAAAAGCTGGTGGTACGATCTTGCCTGATGCGGTAACTTTAATTGCACGGGTTCTTAAAATATTTTTTGCAATGCCGGGCTTTCTTTTAACCTGCCCTCTGCTTTTTTGATGAGCCATGCAATGGTAAACGTAGGAATAAAATCGGTGCCTGGCAAAAGCTCTTCCAGAAAGGCGAACACCGACCCCCTTAATCCAAATTTTTTCCGGCCAAAACAGACCAGGAAAATAATGGCTGAAACCGGCGCCCAAACCAGGTCAGATAGTTCGCCGATAACCGGCACTGAAAAGCTGGCATACCCCAGCAGATCCATCAAAATGCAAAAAAATAATGAGGGAGTTTTTGTTTTCATACCGGTGATTGATGTGTTTGAGTTTCAAAGATATTTTGTCAACTGTTAACGTTTAGTTTTTTTCTTTTTCGGGTTTTTCAATTAGTGTAACTTTGCAGCCCTAAAAAATTTCGGTATTATCCGAATAAAATCAATTTATGAATATAAGAAACATAGCCATCATCGCTCACGTTGACCATGGTAAAACAACACTGGTTGATAAAATCATCCACAGTACACATATTTTTCGCGATAACCAGGAGTCAGGTGAGTTGATTATGGATAATAATGAGCTGGAGCGTGAGCGTGGTATAACGATATTTAGCAAAAATATTTCGGTTACATATAAGGATGTAAAGATCAATGTAATTGATACACCCGGGCACAGTGATTTTGGAGGTGAGGTAGAGCGTGTGTTAAAGATGGCTGATGGGGTTATTCTTTTGGTAGATGCTTTTGAAGGTCCCATGCCCCAGACGCGGTTCGTTTTACAAAAAGCACTTGAGCTTGATCTGAAGCCTATTGTCGTAATCAATAAAGTGGATAAGCCTAACTGCCGGCCTGAAGAAGTGCATGACGCGGTGTTCGAATTATTTTTCAATCTGGATGCCAGCGAAGAACAACTGGATTTTCCGACACTTTACGGAAGTAGCAAGCAGGGC
>JBIQMB010000244.1:0-5769 GCA_044463745.1 Chitinophagaceae bacterium
ATTGTAATCAACCAGCGTAAGATAAAATCCTTTTGACGCCAGTTCTTTGGCTGCTGCCAAACCCAATCCCATCGCCGCTCCGGTAATGATGACTACTTTGTTTTTTGAAGTATCCATGATTTTTATTATTAATTGATAAAATGATTTTTGCAGCCTGCCAGGCTACTTATTGCTTAGGACTTAAGCAAAGATAGAAAAGCATCCGGGAGACCATGTTCTGTAATAAATTGGAAAAAGAGAGAGGAAATTATTTTAATTTAAGAATGCACCGTGTTGAACACTTTTGAAAAGGAGTGCTAAATTATAACAAACGCTGAAAATCGTAGGAAATTAAAAGATATGAATCGGGCATAAATACGCAAAATCATTGGTATTAATTTCAAGAAAAAATATAATTCATGATCAATACTGTCCTAAACGTTTTTAATTTAGAATAAAGTTATTGATTCTATTGAGTTTCCGGGCAATAAAAGGTGCTTTTAAAATAATAGCCCCTGTACAACGGGCATGTTGTGTGATTTCGGAGGTTCATCAAAGGGTTTATCCAGCCCTAATTGGAGCTCTATTTTTACAAATAAATTCAACCGGATAAAAGCGACTAGATTTGACAAGTGCCAACCAAATTTAGCCATTGCTTTTAAGGCCTTTAAAATAAGAATCGTAATCAAGGCAGTCCATATTTGAATCATAACGGCATTTTCACTGGTTCCGATGAAGGATTTTATGTGCAGTAGCTGTTTTATATCTCTGAAAAAAATTTCTACCTGCCAGCGGCTTTTATAAAGTGCGGCAATAGTGCTGGCAGCCCATCCGGTATGATTTGTTATCAGCTCTATAGTTTGTTTGTTTACGTCATCCCACACGGCTATTCTTCTCAACTGCTTAGGATATTTTTCCCGGGAACCTTCATTTTTGAGCTCTATAATCTCATCCTTTAATACATCCTGATGTCTTTTTTCGGGTAGCTGATTTTCTTTGATTACCTGGTACTGCAGGTTATCCTTATGCCTTATCACAAAAAAGACCCCTTTGCTGTCCCAAATATTTAATAAGGACAGGTCGTTATAAAACCGGTCAGCGACGATGACGCTTCCCTTCAGCAGTGGGATATCATAAGCGCCTTTATTATCGGCTGTTTTGCCGTTTGTGATATTGATATAAGCCGGCAGATTGCCATCAAAATCAAGCAGGGTATGCATTTTTACAGCTCCCTTGGCGGTTTTATACTTTGCCCAATCAAAAAGGCTTAAACAAAGGCTTATGGTCGTAGAATCCAAAAGAAATATTTTGGACTTGATGCGGAACTTCACTTGTTTAAATTGAGCATGCTGTCCTAAACTATTCAACAGCTTGAAATAGTATTCCTTAAACACTTCGTAGTTCCGGTTTTTATTTTGATAGCTAATTGTTGATTTGGATGGCGCCTTATTTATTCCAAGTGTCGGCTTCCCCAAATTTCGGCCATTAAGAGTTAGAGTTTTCAATCTATTTGATTGTTAACTTTAAACTTTTATACAACATGAAAAAGCGATTTACAGAGAGCCAGATTGTGGCTGCTATTAAGAAACAGGAAGCCGGAATGGCTGTTAAGGACATTTGCCGCGAAGTCGGTATAAGCGATGCGACCTTCTACAATTGGAAAGCCAAATATGGTGGTATGGAGGCATCAGATGTTGCCAGGCTTCGGGAACTGGAAAAAGAGAATGCAGAACTCAAGAAGATGTATGCAGAAATGAGCCTGGAGAACAGGGCAATGAAAAATCTCATTGAAAAAAAGTTATAACGCCTGAGGCCAAACGGGAAGCTGTTGATTACCTAATAGAGGAAGAGCAGCTAAGTAACCGAAAGGCGTGCAAAATGGTGCAATTATCCCGAAGCACGCACCAGTACAAAAGAAAACCCAAGGATGATAGTGAGTTGCAAAATGCTTTGACGCAACTCACCACCAGGCATCCATCGATCGGCTATTGGCAGAGCTGCTACCGCCTTTGGAAGCAAGGAGCACCATGGAATCACAAACGTATTTACAGAGTTTATACAGACATGAAATTAAACATCCGTCGCAGGTCAAAGAAGCGACTACCGGCCAGGGTACAACAACCTCTGAGCATCCCCACCAAGCCCAATCAAATGTGGAGCATTGACTTTATGAGTGACAGTCTTACAGATGGCAGGCGTTTCAGATTATTCAATGTGATTGATGATTTTAACCGGGAATCTTTGGCCATTGAAGCAGACACATCTTTACCAACACTTCGCGTAATCAGAGTGCTGGAAAGGCTTATTATTGAGCGAGGTGTTCCCGCTAATATTCGCTGTGATAATGGGCCAGAATTTATCAGTCATAAATTGGAAGAATGGTGCAGCCATGAAAGCCGTAAAATAAACCTGCAGTTTATCCAACCGGGAAGGCCTATGCAAAATGCCTATATCGAGCGAAAGAATGGCAGCATGAGAAGAGAGTTACTCAATGCTTATTTGTTTACCAGTCTTGCTGAAGTAAGAGAACTGTGCAATCAGTGGAGAGATGATTATAACAGCAGCAGGCCTCACAAATCATTAGGATATTTATCTCCGGTTGAATACGGCTTAAAGCATGAAAGAATGGTAGCTTTATCCACACCGGCGAGCGGAAATCCTTTACAAATTGCAGCGCAGCCGGTAGTGGATAAAGCGGGCCATTCAAAAAAGAAAATTATATTTGAAAACTCTAACTAACTGTGGTACTAAAAAAGGGGGAGCTTACAAGACCGGTCTAACTTAGAAATAATTTGCGCAAATAAAGCTATTTTTGACATAGAGAAAGTTGGTTTTGTTGTGCAACTCCAAAAATATTGGGATACAAACAACTTTCTCTATTTTTTTTAAACGTTTAGGACGCTATTGTTTCAAAAGCTACAATTATCTTAATGTAGTCGATAAGTTTTTCATCATATGATGCAGTCCAATAGATTTTTTGTTTATCTTCTTGGCGATCCGACTTAAGCTGTCTACAATATTCATCAAAATTTTTAAATAGGTAGACGCTATTGATTATGCGATGGGCGTTAGCAAGAAGACCCCATAATAGATAACTCCACCTATAATTTGTTTTAAAATTATAGTAAAGTTCGATTTCTGGTTCAATATCGAATTGTGACCTCTTCATAAAATTACCTTATAGCACTCAAAACATCTCTGAAAAGCACCTTTAAAATATTTAGCAGAATCTTTAGATGTCTTTGTTACAAACCACAACGTGAGCAAGCTAACTGGCATAGCATCTACCGTGTTCTTTTCTTAATAGGTTAAAAGCTACCTTCAAATATCTAAAGTACTATTTTTTGCTGGACCAAGTTATGAATTCCGGAGCATGTTCCTCAACCATTCCGGTTTATATTGACCCACCCCTTTTTTGAAATAGATTAATCATGTTTTTTTATTTATTCCGGGATGTTGCCCCACCTGTAAATCAAAAAATATTTTTGTGCTGATTTTTTAATGGCTGCGCTATTCCCGAACATGTTGATCCTCCATTCTTGCATATTGCCCCACCCCTGCAAAAGGGGTACTTTCTCCTGGGCAAACAACCCAGCAAAGCAACTTTAACAAAACAGATTCCGGGATGTTAGCCCGCCTATGTCATTATAAAACACCATCTTTCTTCAATTTTCCAATATCATCAACAGTCAACCCATCAAAATAATGTGTAGCATATACCACGCCTTTGCTATATGCGCCAATATTATTGTTTGTTATCTGGGTCTGTGAGTGTAGAAAGATTTCCGGTTCAATTTTATAAACGACTGAAAGTTTGCCTGCGTCATCGATTCTCATTCTTAGCTCTCCGGATTCCAGCTTTAGGTAATGAGCCTCTTCCATTTCAGCTTTTGCAGCAATTTCCGCGGTCGAATAGTTGTGAGAATTTCTTAATCCTATTAACAATAAGTTTTCAGCCATGTCTGCTTATTTATTTTTTTCGTTTAGGTGAAAGTTTTTCCAGAAGCTAATTTCTGCTTTTTTTTCTTCCAGAAGTTCTTTCAAATATAATATCTGTTTTTCTTTTTCTTCGATAATTTTATCCTTCATGGATACAATATCGGCGGTGTTTCGTTCATTGGATTCATTAAAGTTAAGAGAACTGACATTTCCTTTGCTGAACGTACCAGAATTATAATTTACAATAGGAAGTTCTCTTGAGATTAGAACCTCGGGTGCAACATGGTAAAGCTCTGCGAGCTTGTAAATTCGATCAGCTGTTAATTTAATTTGCCCGTTTTCGAGTTTGGAATAGGTGTTTTGCTCGATGCCTAGGACACTCCCGACATACTGCTGACTATAACCATTCGCTTCTCTTAAAATGCGTAAAACCATTTGCTGAATTATATTTTATCAATAGAAAGGATAACCTATCAACAAATATAATAACAAATTCCGAATCTTAGTTATAGCTAAGCAATTAAATAATTAGCTTTGTTCGAAAGTTTGATATCGACTAATATCATTTTTTTAGTTTTTGTCCTATCCTAAGAATACCGTTATATTTTATGGGGTCATCAGGAATAAAATCCTTAGGTGAACACTTCATAAAAATAGCGAGAGTGTTAAGTTGATCGAGCGTATACCGGGAAGACGAATTTATGCTTTCGATTTGTCCAATATAACCTCTGGAGACATTAAGAGCGTAAGCAAGATCTTCTTGTGTAAGGCCAAGACTTTCTCGTTTTGTTTTTACGAGTTGAATAACCTGGTATTGAAATTTTGTTTTTGCCATATTTCCGCTAATGCAAATAAGGCTTAATTTTAGTCTTAGATGCTTAGTTGTAACTAAGTATATTATGCAGTCATATGTTTTTAATCAATTTCGGAGTAACGAAGAGGCGATTTTAAATAGAGCCTATGCCTGCTATCCCCGAAACCCCGAGTAAAAACCGCTGCTGGTCGTTTTTCTTCTCATATGCGCGGCCTGCCAGGCCCGGCCATCTCTAAATAAATATTATTCAAATTTTAATGCTTATGTAATATGAACAAATTAACGCTTATAAGCGTGGTGGCAGTGCTGTGCTTGCAAGTAAATGCACAGCAACCACCGGATATTCACAAAGTTGCCGGCGGCCAACCTGTAGTGGCACTGAAAATTGGCGACCCCATTCCTGAAGCCTTATGGAATCTGCCTTTGCAGGTGGTCAATCATCCGGAAGGTAAAGAGACAATCACATTGGGTGATTATAAAGACAAGTTGATCATATTGGATTTCTGGGCCACATGGTGTACGCCCTGCATCCGGAATTTTCCCAAACTACATGCCTTGCAAAGTGAGTTTGGTGATAAAATAAAAGTGCTTGCGGTAACTGATCAGGATGTGGGGGTTATCAACAAGTTTTTTAATGACGGTACAGGTAAAGAATATTCCTACGTTAACTCTGTAATTGACGATGATATTCTTTCGCAATATTTTTCACACCGAACCGTACCTCATATTGTTTGGATAACACCCGGTGGTACGGTGCTTAACACCACCCAGGCCGAAGACGTAACCCAAGCCAACATACAAGCTGTTTTGGATAACCATAAAACGCAGATGGTTTCAAAAATTGATATTGACCAAAATAGACCTTTATTCCTTTCTGAACAATTTAGTAATGATTTACAATTAAAAAGCTATTCCATTTTTATCAAAGGACACTATCCGGGATTACCATCAGGTAATGCCTTTAAAAAGACCAAAGATGGCAAAATATATGGCAGGCAAATGACGAATGCAACGATGATGGACATTTATTATCCCAT
>JBIQMB010000245.1:0-5765 GCA_044463745.1 Chitinophagaceae bacterium
TCGGGTTTTATTTCGGTATTCTCCATGTACGGCCGCACTAAAAAACCTTGATTCAACCGGCGGAAGCGGATTTACCGCTAAGATATTATCAGGAATGAAGGGAGAAGTGGATGCCACCTTATAATTCTGGAGTCGGATGCCTGCTTCCAGAAACTGATTTTGATTCTTGGTTTCGGGAAATTGTTTGAGTGTGAAATCATTGGTCAGGATTTCCCATTTATCAAGATAATAAAAGCTGCGTGCACTGGGGTTAATTTTAATATTATAATTCCTGTCAAAGAATGCTGAGTCGGTTAAATTGGCTGAGGGCGAAGCCAGGTTGTCAATAAACTGATAGCTTAGTTCCTGATAGCGGGCGGTATGCTGGAACCGTAATTTGGGATAAAATAAATATTCTTTGGTACTGTCATTTACAATGATAGAATCTCTTTTTCCAATATCATACCGATGCCGAAAAAACGCGTCCATATCATTGTAGCGATTCCCGGCCTGAATCTGATTTGAGAAAATAATGTTGGATGAGGTGGAATTATTGCCGAGCTCTACGGGTATGGCTATCCTTCGTTTCCGATTCGGATCATTCAATAACGATGGATCGGTGATGCCGCCATTTTCTGCACTCACCAGCTTATTGGCCAATACTACAACCTCAGCAGCGTATCTTTTTTTTCTTCCCTGGTAGGTGCTGAAAAAACGATAATTATTGTGTTTTGAATTTTGGTTTTGAAAAATCCCCGGGTTGGAAATGATCCGCAGGTTAAACCCCGCGTTCCAGTTGGGCCTGATATTTTGTGTATGTAGTGCTTTGATGGTTTGTTCTGTACCGCTTCCCTGATAATAATGCAGCATGGTAAATGGCCGCGTTGTCTGATAAAATCGCGTATTTTCCAAAGTAAATTTATACACATCGTAGGCATGAAAACCGGGATCGGCTCCTGGATCTTTTTCCGGGGTAAACAGGATGGGGAAAGCAGAATTCCCTATTCCGCCGATGGATAAATAGCCGGTTGGCAATGGCGAATACTTTCCAAAATCATCAATGGATGTATCTAAGGAATGAGCGGTGGTGGAGTCAAATTGCCGGTAGCTGATGGTGATGCTGTCGGCCAGATCATCGCGGTGTTCAAAACCCAACCTGGTTGGTTTAGTGGTATCACTTTGCCGGTCGGGCTGGTTCATTCCGGGCAGGTTGCCCTGAATGGGCCTGGGAAGCCTGGTGGGCAATTGAGCCTGTGTTTCTGAAAACAGAAATAATAAAATAAAAAACGGTATCCCGCTTAAGTGTTTCCATATTCTGTTATCTGAAAGCATGATTATAACTGCTTGATCAGTTCTTTAAATATCAGGCTCAGTTTAGGCTCTGCCTCTTTGGCCGCCTGTAAAACCTCCTCGTGCGTGATTTTGTTTTCTTCTTCGCGAATGCCGAGATCGGTAACCACACTCAGGGCAAATACCGGCAGGCCAAGGTGCACGGCGGTAATCACTTCCTGAACTGTGCTCATTCCTACCACATCACCACCCACGATGCTGATTAATTTGTATTCAGCTCTTGTTTCGAACGTAGGTCCTGTAACGGCTACATACACGCCTTCTTTGATATCGATGCTATTATCCGAAGCGATTTTTTTTGCCTTAGCGATCAGAGCTTTACTATATGGCTCGCTCATATCCGGGAATCGTGGACCGAGGTCATTTTCATTTTTCCCAATAAGGGGATTGTGGATAAAGAAGCTGATGTGGTCATTAATTATCATGAGGTCACCAACCTTAAAATCAGGATTGGTAGCTCCGGCAGCATTGCTCAGAAAAAGCGTTTTCACGCCCAGGAATTTCATAACACGGATGGGAAACACCACTTCTTCGGGAGAATAGCCTTCGTAAAAATGAAACCTGCCCGCCATGGCTACGATGGGTTTGCCACTGAGGTGACCGAAGATGAGTTCGCCGGAATGGCCTTCTACCGTGCTCACGGGAAAATAAGGGATGTCGCTGTATTTTATTTTTTTGCTTACTTCAATTTCAGTTGTAAAACTGCCCAATCCGCTGCCCAGCACAATGCCTGCTACAGGCTGTATGTTGGTCTGGTTTTGCAGATAAGCCACGGCTTCATATATTTTCTTTACCATACTCGATTTTTATAGCTGCCAAAGATAATAGATTGTTTGAAGGTTATCGGTTACAGCCTGCACAATTTTGACATCCCTTTGTGTAATCTGTAGTGAGATTTTTTTTTTAGGTGAGGCAAAAGACACTGAGGAATTGAGGAGACGAAGGGATTGGATAGATTTGCGATAAAAAAATAAACAGTAGGTAGTACATGAAATTCCGAACTTGCCTATTGTTGACACGTGATGCGCATAGTCCTTGCTTTTTCCGTTGTTTTCTGCGAAGCAAAAACAACTTCTGCGTAAATCCGCGGTATCAGCGGGAGACCTTTTCCCGGCGGATTTAGCGGTGTTTGGGTTATCTTTTTACTGGCGCAGGTCTCCCGACCTGTGCCTTTACGTTACTAAAAAATGCGACTGTTTAACCTCCGGTGAAACCGGTGGGCCCAAAAACGAGAATCACAACAACCCGGATACGGGTTGAACAACAATCGATAGTGGTACTGATGAAGCTTAAAGTAAATGATTATCCATGTTCAACTCCCTTCGGGGGTGTTACGATATGCTCAATATACCCCCGATTTCATCAGGGGTTATCAGGATTAAACCCCGTTCGGGGTTTTAAAAACAGAAAGGTCTGATGTCGCTAAACTCATCACTGATAATTCTATCGGACATTTATGCAAATGCTGTGCTGACCTTTCCCAAATGTCCTGCCATCGCGCATACGTAAGCCCGTTGCCGAATAAGCGCTCCATTACCCCCTGTCACATTTTTAACCGGCATAGCATTCATTATTTCTTAAATTCGCTGCTTTATCATTATTATGCGTATCGTAATTGTTTTTATAGCCTGCTTTTTATATTCGTTCGGACTTACAGCACAATCCCCCCGATATTATTCATCATCCGAAATATTTCAGAAGATAAAAAAACTCAATGTACTCGGATCTGTTTTGTATGTAGCAGCACATCCCGACGACGAAAATACCCGGTTGATTGCATACCTGAGTAATGATAAACTTTACCGCACAGCCTACCTCAGCATGACCCGCGGAGACGGAGGCCAAAATCTTATCGGAAATGAACAGGGTGTGGAATTGGGTTTAATCAGAACACAGGAACTGCTGGCAGCAAGAAGGATAGATGGTGGTGAACAATTCTTTACCACTGCTTACGACTTTGGCTATTCAAAAGGACCTGAAGAAACCCTTCAGTTTTGGGATAAAGAAAAAATACTGAGCGATGTAGTGTGGATTATCCGAAAATTCAGACCCGATGTGATCATTACCCGCTTTCCTACCACCGGCGAAGGCGGACACGGCCATCATACTTCCTCAGCTATCCTGGCCGAAGAAGCTTTTGATGCAGCAGCCGATCCCGCCCGGTTTTCTGAACAATTGAAACAGGGCGTAACCGTATGGCAGCCCCGGCGATTATTGTGGAATACATTCAACTTTGGCGGCAACAATACCATCAGAGAAGGCCAGTTTAGGATTGATGCCGGTGGATATAATCCGTTGCTTGGCGAAAGCTATGGCGAGATAGCAGCGCGAAGCCGTAGTCAGCATAAAAGCCAGGGGTTTGGTGTGAGTGCATCAAGAGGCGTTGCCTACGAATATTTTGTGCCGATAAAGGGAGATGCTCCCGAAGGAAATTTGCTGAGCGGAATAGACGTGTCCTGGGCCAGGACAGGGCATCCTGAAATCGGTCAAATGATCAGCCGGATAGAAGCGGATTATGTAATGACTGATCCGGCAAAATCGGTTCCGCAATTGTTATCCTTATACAAAGCTGTAAGCAATCTGCCACATAGTGTTTGGAGAGATCAAAAGCTGAAAGAAATTAAATCCGTTATCACCGAATGCGCCGGGTTATTCATGGAGGCCTTTAGTCAGAATCAATTTGTAATTCCCGGTAAAAAAGCAAGCGTTACTTTTAGCATCAATAACCGTTCAGGAGTTCCTGTTAGTGTGGGTAATGTAGTGTTTATGCAGAGGACGTCGGAAGGAATGGGAAAGCTTAAAATCGACACAACCTATAATAAAGTGCTGGATGTAATCATCCCTTCTGAAACATCGATATCGCAACCCTACTGGCTTCGCGAACCCATGACCAAGGGAACCTTTACCGTAAAAGATCAGCAGCTAATCGGCCATCCTGAAAACGATCCTCTTTTTGTAAGCGTAATATTGAATTTTGGAGATGTAAATATTGATTACAAAATACCGGTGAAGTTCAAGTTCAGTGATCCGGTTAAAGGCGAGGTGCATCAGCCCCTTTTCGTTATTCCGGCAGCAGAAATCAAGTCATCGCCCGATATAGCTGTGAGCATGAATAAAGAGCCGGTGCCCATCAGTACGCAAACCATCCGCAATGATTCTGCATTGCGAATTGAAAAAGTACTGACAGATAAATCATCGGATGTAAAGGAGATTTCACAATCAGCAAGCCGCTATTTTATTGATAAAAAGAATACTGCAGAACCGATACGCTTTTCCGTTAAAACCTCTGAAGGTATTTATGATAAATACAAAACGGTGATTGAATATCCCCATATTCCTGATATCATTTATTTTCATGAAGCCGTGACGAAACTGGTAGCGGTGGATTTAAAAGTTTCAGGAAAAAATGCAGGATTTATTCCCGGTGCGGGTGATAAAATTCCGGAGGCGCTCAGGCAATTGGGATATAATGTTACCGTGCTTCAGCAGGAAGATTTTGGTAAAACAAACCTTCATCAGTTTGATGTAATCATTACCGGCGTAAGAGCATACAATGTGCATCCATGGCTGAATGATGTACACGAACAACTGATGCAGTATGTAAAGGACGGAGGCGTATTGTTTGTGCAATACAACACCAACAGTAACCTCGGCCCGGTTAAGGCAAAGATTGGCCCATATCCTTTTGATATTGTAAGAACGAGGGTTACAGAAGAAGATGCCGCGGTTAATTTCATTCAGTCTGCAAACAAGTTATTATCATATCCCAATACGATAACCGAAAAAGATTTTGATAACTGGATTCAGGAACGGAGCATTTACCATGCGGCAGGTTTTGGCGATCATTATCAGGGATTGTTCTCCATGCACGACAAAAATGAAAAGCCGGATGCCGGATCTTTGATATATTGCGATTATGGAAAGGGGAGATTTATTTATTCCGGTCTGGTGTTTTTCAGGGAGTTGCCCGCCGGCGTACCCGGAGCATACAGGTTGTTTTCTAATCTCATTGCAAAACCAAAATAGGCATGAAAAAAGTTAAGAACGAAAACAGATATTGGACAAACTGGTACCTGATTGTCTTGTTATTTCTGATACTGCAGATTCTATTTTATAATTATCTTACCCAATTATATCAATAACCTAATTTTCTGCTATGGGATACCGGGACTGGATTGTATTGATACTGACTTTGGTAATCGTTATTCTGTATGGCGTATATAAAAGCCGCTCGTCAAAAAATCTGGACGGCTATTTTTTAAGCAATCATGATATGCCCTGGTACCTGGTGTTGTTAGGCATCATGGGTACGCAAGCAAGTGCCATTACCTTCCTGAGTGCCCCGGGGCAGGCTTATACCGATGGGATGCGGTTTGTGCAGTATTACTTCGGCCTTCCGCTGGCCATGATTATCATTTGTATTGTGTTTGTACCGG
>JBIQMB010000246.1:0-5763 GCA_044463745.1 Chitinophagaceae bacterium
TTAGTTTCAGATATGGCACTAAGCCCTTTCTATAAACAATGTAAATCAGGCTGCCTTGGCTTCCATCGCCATGTTAACTGCGATCTTTAAAAAATTGGGAAGAACGGTTGAATACGTTAGTCTGATTTTATCGGGATCGTTCAGTTGTTCTACCATCGATTCCCACTTGGCCAGGCTGTGGTTTTTAATAATGGATTCCTTTCGCTCCGGCGTGTGAAGATGCTTGAGCATACCCACGGGGTCAGCTTCGGGGTGAAACTGAGTGCCGATAAAATATTGTGTGAACCGAACGGCCATGATGGCTCTCTGCAAAGGAACATGAGGGCGCTCTTTTTCAATGGCCAGGATTTTGGATCCCAATTTTTTGATCTGGTCGTAATCGGGTTCAATGACCTGATAATCCCGGCTATCTACAGCATAGAAAGGATTGGGCAACCCGCCGAACACCGGGTCTCTTTCACCATCTTCAAGGAGATGGATGGGGAATACACCAAATGAATTCGACTTACGTTTGGTAAGCTTTCCAATTTTGAAATACCGGCATGCCAACTGAAAACTGTGGCAAATAAAGAAAACCGGCTTCTTCTGAAAGTTTGCCGGCGACTGGTTGTAGGCATCAATTTGTTTAATCCATTCAAAGTATTTATTATCCCATTCTTCTCCTTCGCTATCAATGGGACTTCCCGGGCCGCCTGTACTGATAAACAAATCATAATCAAGCGAAGGGATTTCTGATTTCTGCCTTACATTAAAAATTTCTATCGAAGTATTGATTTTATTTTTGGAAGTAAAACTTCGGATGATATCATGGATTCCTCGCATACCCTGGTTTTCAAATCCATCGTATAAATCGAGGATGGCAATTTTTAAATATGGTTTTTCACTAAAATTCATTCTGCAAATATAAAAAATTCAATTTTAATTGCTCTTTTGTGTATGTAAAAATAGAGTTGAATCTGTACTTCCGGGCATCTGTTTTATCTCTAATCATCTTATCACAATTTTTTCAAAGTGGCTGCTGCCATCAGGTTTTCTTAATTCTATTATGTATAACCCTGAGGTGAGCCCTGCAACACTGATGGGATGCGCCACCGCAAATCCGGTATGCTCGATGGTGGCAGATTTTACCAGGCTTCCCTTGCTATCTCTGATTTGGATTTGGTATTTACCCTGTGGCTGACGGTAAAAATTGATTTGCATCCGGTCAACAACAGGGTTGGGATACACCGACAGAGCCGGGGTTCTGTATTCCATAAATGAATTTAATGTTTTGGAATACGCACTGTTGCCATCCTTTAATATGGCTTTAATCCGGTAGTGATTCATGCCGGCCCCCGGTTCATTATGTGTGAAATGATAGTTTTCCGATTCACCTCCTGAGACGGCTACGGAGTGCAATGGAATGAAATGTTCTTCGTTAAGACTGTGTTCAACCAGATAGGTTTCAACGCTGTTTTGATTTTCTGCCGTCCATTTAATATTGATTCTATCTCTTTCCACCTGCGATTTCTCAGCCACAAAACGGAAAGGAAGTGGCATCTTTTTAAATGTAAGATAGAAGCGGTCTTTTTGGCCGGAAGCCGGTTCATCATTGACAATGAAATCAAATGAATTGGCACCTTCATTTAAGAGTTGTGCAGATTGCCGGTATTTATCATTCAAATAAACCTCATGATTACCGGCATCCATCGCTGACAGATGAACCTGAAGCGTGTATTGTTTTTTGGCTAAACCCCTCAATAAATAATACAGCGAATCGCCTTCTGTGGCAAATGGCCTGCGATCGATAATGAGTGGGTATTTATTGCCTTGCAAGGAAATGTTTTCTGATGAGTTTGCCATTTTCTTCACGTCCTGTTCATCCACATTCGGATTGTATTCGTTATTAAACAAGTGCATGGTACCATCTACCAATATTTGATTTTCGCCATTATGAACGAAGAGGTTTGTCATGATTTTTGAAGTCTGGTTTTGCGATATGTTTCCTGTTCTGAACACATTTTGCGTTTCAGATGTCTTCAACTGTTCACCAAACGAAATGACAGCATCTGTAGTTTCGGAAGCATTTCGTACGTAAAATCCCTGGCCGGATTGCAAGGTTGGATAGGCCGCATCCGGAATGAGTGGATCTACGGGAGGCACGGCGATATAGTTTCCGTCCACCTTGGTTACGGCCCGGTAAGCACCGAGGCCAAATTCCGAATAACCGCCATTAACAGTTAGCTGAGTCAAGTTCGGATCCCAGATATAATAACTGGCTTCAATCTGTCCGCCTGAGGTTTGCAGTTTATCAAAATCGATAGATGAGGCGTACGGATTACCCAGCAGTTCCCATTTTTCAGGTTTGATAGTGATGGACGGAGGTAAATTATTCGGCGCATATAATTTTCCTCTGGTATGAAGGGTAACTGCTGTGGCTGGTTGATAAGGTCCGGTTACTGAGCGATCGCCCCGAACAAAAAGAAAATAGGCCGGGTGGTCATCTAAATTATTTTCAGTTGATGTGATTCCTTTAAACAGGTTCGTTTCCTGATTGTGCCATTTCATGGATGGTGCCGGAGAATAGGCGTCAAATCCATGGGAGGCGCCTGCCGTCCAATACGGACCTGTAATATTCACCCCACGGCCCGCGGTGTTTTCCTGATTATTTTGCCATGCTTCTTTTATACTTCCACCGCTGGTATTGCTGCTGAGTAATTGCCATGCTTTCGGGTGATTGGGAATGTATCTCTCAATCTTAAACCGGCCCTTATCATAGGCAATGGAGGCTGAAAGAGGAATGCTTTCGACCCGACCCGTACCTTCTGCATCACTGATAATTGTTATGTCGCCTCCTACCAGGTGTAGTTTTGAATTTGATGTGAGGTGCAACCGGTTTTTAATACCAATCGGATATCCTTTTTCATTCAGTTCAAGATTATCCGGGCCTATCTGAAGGCTGCTTGTGTTTTTATTCTCCAGATCATAAAAAGTGGTGTTGTTGAATGAAACAATATTTTGCTTTGTGCTACCATTAAATTCCACCAAACCATTATTGTGCTTGTATGTCGCATCTTTTCTGATTGTAAAATCTCCTTTGATCTTTAATAGTGCTGGTGCGGTTTTATTTCCATCACCGGTCAAAATTAAATCCTGATAGGTGTAGGCCGTTTCATCAAAGGTTATTTTCTGATCGCCGTCTGATGCAGTGGCAGGCAAGGTACCCTGCTTACGTGCATATTCAATGGTGCTGTTGGGTTCCAGAATAATATTGGGAATGCTGTTTTGAACACTGGATGATTTTTCGAGAATGTCCGCCGGTTTTGGACCATAAAAACCCTCCGTAACGGCGGTGCGAAAGGTTCCTCCAGTTTCGATTTTCAGGGTTTGATTGTTGGCAATATCATTCATTGCTGCGATGGGTGCATTGCCACTTGAACTTGTGTAAACTCCACCATCTTTAACCACGAATGAGCCGTTGGGTCTGATCTCGATTTTGCCGGCGGAGTTTGAAACACTTTTTCCGGTTACCTCTATATTAAAATATTGGGCTTGCCTGATGGTTTGTAATGTAGTCTGACTATTTAAAAATTCTATTACTCCACCTGTAAGGTTATACGCACCTTCCATTTTAGGTTGGATACCAGTGGTTGTCAAAATCAATCTGCCACCTTCCATCGTTAGGTCAGTATTCTCATTGCCAACATTGTAACCTGTACAGTCTAATGTCGCATCATCTTTAATGGTGATCATTCCATCAGGAGCGAATGAGCCTGATGGCTTTTTTGTTCCTACGCCACTAAAAATGAGATTTGAAAAATCAGCTCGTGTATTGAACTTCTGATCGTTTTCTGAGTAAAATTCAATCGTTGATCCCTTATGTAAATTAATATTTCCCGAAGGGATTGAAGACGATGTTCCTGTAAAACCTCCGCTATGTTTCGTACGGTATTTGCCTGTGGAGGTTACTTCAATGAAGCTATTTGTGTTGACAATATTCTTGTCCGTCATATCAAGTATGCCTTCTATGGTTAATATACTTCCTGCAGTTTGATTATTATCAATATTGTTACCGTGTATCACGACCATTGAATCCTTTGGAATAAGGATTGATTGTTTGAGATATAGAGAATGATTTAGTTTTAGTTTAAGGTTGCTTCCTCCTAGTATTGCATCTTTCTTCTCAATAATAAATCTGCCGTCTGATACGCTTACCTGCGTTAAACTGTCCGATCCTGCAATTCCGTTTCGGAAGGTTTTTGTTCCCGTACCACCAAGATTTGTTTGGGCATTTACGATAAATAAACCGTTTATTTGGGTTGGGTTTGGGCTACTGCCTGTGGTTACAGGTGTACCAATAATAAAATGAGGAATTGTATTTTCACTGGCTGTAGGAAAATAAATTACCCCACTGGTTGCAAAAGCCCTCCCATTGTTCCAGACAAACCTTGCCTTATCCTGCCATCTGAAATTTTGAAGAATGGCCAGATTTTCATAACCTGTTCCCGTGGTATTGACACCTTCTCCAATCACAATGGCACCTCCCGTCTGGACATTAATGGCTGCGGTAAGAAAATCATTATCCGGCGGTAATTTGATTGCATCACCATACGTACCGGAATGCGTGATTAAAAGCCTGCCTCCATCCATGACCTCTATATCATTTCCCATTCCATTGTTTATGTTCAAAACCCCACCGGTGCTGAGCTGCAAGGTGCCATTCACCTCTGTTTGATCAAGAAAAACCGGCGTGTTTACATTGATCGTATGAGCCGTCTGTATATGAATGCCCTTGCTTTCCTGGGTAGGGCTCAGCGTGGCATCGTTCCAGTGGGTTTTATTAAAAGAAGATTGCCAACTGTTCACGTTCTGCCAATTCCCGTTTTGTTTGCTTCTGAAATAATTATTCGGTGAAGAGGCCATAGGACTAAAATTGTCTCCACCGGTAAAGGCTTTATTCAAATTTGTTTCACCGGTTAACGAAAGCGTTTTATTGTCCTTGTCAGCCTGTAGATATACATACCAGTTGAGGCTGGCGTACCCTGAGGTGAACATTAGAGACTCATTTCCAAAAGCGTCATCGGCATGATAATAAAATGTAGCATTGGCTTTATACGAACTATTGAAGGTGTTGGAAGTTGCCTTAACATTCCAATAGCGATTAATATAATTTGATGACAGATTGTTTTGAGGATGCTTTTCCTTTTTCAGATTGACGTCAGTCTGTATTTTACCATTTTCCGGCGCCAGATAAATGAGGGCTGGTGTAAAATGGGTGCTACCCACCGTATCGCCTACCGGATACATAAACTCCTCTGGTTTATTAAATACTTTAGAAACCGTGCCTTTGCCGGTGGCATCAACAAAGCCATTATCCCGGTTGTAGGCTGACTTTTCTTCGAAAATGAGGTTGTTATTTCCTATGGCCAGAACACCATTTTGAAAGTAAGACCCGGTTCCAAGTAATGTGAGCGGCGTGCCAAGCACAGCACCGGTTACGACGGTTCCGCCAGGTCCTGTAATCGGGTGTTTATTAATGATCAGGTTGTTTAGTTTCTGGCTTTCGCTATGGAAATTTAATGTGCCCGTATTTCCACCTCCATTTAAATATAAAGATGACTGTTGATGTCCTTTAAAAAAGCCACCGCCATCAATAAAAGTAGGATTGCTTATACTAATGGATGCACGGTCCTCACCAATGGTAAGGTTAAATCCATTCATATCTACGAAATCATTCTTAGATCGGAAACGGATGGCTCTGTCGTCATTGGGCGCACCAATGGT
>JBIQMB010000247.1:0-5747 GCA_044463745.1 Chitinophagaceae bacterium
AAGACACAAAAGCTTATGGAGCGTAAAATTCAGGAACTGGCCGACTCTAAAAACAGAAAAAATGTGGTACTCAAAGAGGAGGATAGTGAGATGGCCAAGCTTTCTAAACAAAAGGATGAAAAGGCGGCCATCGTGAATGAGCTCAAAGGCAAGCAGAAAGAACTGAACTCGATTATAGCGGCCAAACGACGAGAGGATACCAAACTGAAGAATGCCATTGCAGCGGTGGTAAAACGGGAAATAGAACTGGCAAGAGCAGAGGCTGCACGTAAAGAAAAAGAAAGACAGGAGGCCCTGCGAAAAGAAAAGGAAAGGGCTGAAGCATTGGCCAAGGCTAACGCAGCAGCCGGTAATACAGCCTCAGCCGGAAAAGCCAATGCCAATACACCTGCCACGCCTGCACCTGAGGTAAAAAAAGAAGCAGAAGCACCAAAGAAATTTACGGCTCCATCCAATAGTGTGCTTGTGAACACGGAAGCCGAAGCCACATTAAACGCCAATTTCGAAAATAATAAAGGAAAACTGCCCTGGCCGGTCAACGGTTATATTCTCTATAATTACGGAAACAATACCTTCCCCGGAGGCGTGGTATATCACAATTTTGGTGTCACCCTCGGATCCAAAATCGGCGAACCTGTCAAGTCCGTTTTTGAAGGTGAAGTGACCGCTGTCGGTTATATTGAAGATAACCAGGCGGTGTACATTAAACATGGTCGATACTTTACGGTTTACAGTAACCTCACCAACGTGTCGGTCAAGCGCGGTGATCATGTAAAACTAGGCCAAACCATTGGTCGTGCCGGAGAAAATGATGAAGGCGAAGGTGGAAGGGTAGAATTTCTGGTACTTCGCGAAACGGATTACCAGAATCCGCAGGTATGGTTGAAGTAAGGTTTGCGAGAGCAAGCTGAAAAATACACGAGCTTTCACCCGGTGCTGAGATATATATTCAAGATGACGAAATCCCCACTTTATCTTTTGCGATAAATTTGTAATGAAGAATTTGTTTTGTTAAACGAAGACTTATCAATACGATGCAAGAGCTTTGTTTTCCCGCGCGAAGGTTATATCATAATGAAGGAAGCAATCGCCGTTTACACCAGCGTTCATAAACGGTTCTTTTTCGCTATAAGCCAATGAACTGATAAAAATCATAACCGCTTATGCTAAACATCATATTACCAATGTCAGAAAAATCTGACTTTTGGTAAATTAATACTGTTCAGGAGGTGCAAAATCAAATTAATGACTGGCTTAATTTATTGAACAACATCAAGCAGGAGAATACGATGTACAAAATTGTCCTGAGCAATCTCGTGGACAATAGCGTGATGAGTGAATTCTTGCTAAAGGCCGAGGGCATCCATAATGATTTGATCACGAATGACCTCAGTATAAGTTTGCTGACAGATTCTATTCTTAACCTGCGCAGCCGGCTTGAAAACAAAGATCCCAAAACGTTGTCCCTTATTTCGAATCAAAAAGTGCAGATAGAAGACGATATTAAAAACCTGAAAAACAGATTTAATCTCGTCAGGAATTGGTTCGATCAGCAGGCTCCTAAGATTAATCATGCCTGACCTGCATCTTTCTACATTCTGTCCGGAACTTTTATCCCCAACAAGCCAAGAGCTTTCTTGATTACATTGGCTGTCATGATGCTAAGTGCCAGCCTGAATTGCTTTTTATTTTCGCTTTCAGCTTGTAAAACAGAGTGCTCAGCGTAAAATCCGTTAAACAGTTTAGCCAGCGAAAAAGCGTAATTGGCTATCAGTGAGGGATTCATCTCATTGGCACTGTCTGTGATTACCGTATCAAAACTTTCTATTAAAAGTACCAACTGTTTTTCGAGCGGCAGAAGCGCTTCGTTGGGGTCAGCCTGAAAATTAACATCCGGGACTTCAGTCTCTGCTTTCCGAAGGATGGATCGGATACGCGCATAGGTGTATTGCACAAAGGGGCCGGTGAATCCATGAAAATCAATGCTTTCTTTCGGATTAAAAATCATCCGCTTTTTCGGATCTACCCGCAGAAGGTAAAACTTGATAGCCCCCAGGCCGAGAATCTCGTAAAGAGTAGCCAGTTCTTCTTCCGTCGAACCTTCTACTTTGCCCAACTCACGGGTATGCATGGCGGAGGTTTCTATCATCTCATCTATCATGTCGTCTGCATCTACCACGGTACCTTCCCGGCTCTTCATCTTGCCTGTGGTCAGCTCTACCATACCATAACTAAGATGGTGAATTTCATCAGCAAAAGCGAACCCCATTTTTCTACAAATCTCTTTCAGAACTTTCATGTGGTAATTCTGCTCATCACCAATGACGTATATGCTTTTATCGAGGTGGTACTCTTCAAATTTCTGAACAGCCAGTCCGATATCCTGGGTCATATATACCGAGGTGCCGTCGCCGCGAAGCAGTAATTTTTCATCCAGTTTTTCTTCCTGCAAATCTATCCAAACACTGCCGTCTTCTTTTTTAAATAAGATACCTTTATCAAGTCCTTCCTGTACATATTCTTTACCCGAAAGGTAGGTATCGCTTTCATAATAAATTTTATCGAAGTCAACACCCAGGGCTTCATAGGTTTTATCAAACCCATCGTAAACCCAGCCGTTCATCGTGGCCCACAATGATCTTACCTCCAGGTCGCCCTCCTCCCATTTTAGCAGCATTTCCTGCGCTTCCTTTAAGATCGGTGCCTCTCTCTCAGCCTGCTTTTTATCCATACCGGCAGCTACCAGATCTTTTATCTGTTGCTGATAGATGTCGTTGTACTTTACGTAATAGTCTCCTACAAAGTGATCTCCTTTTTTACCCGTTGTTTCAGGTGTAGCGCCATCGGCAAACAGTTTCCATGCAATCATGCTTTTGCAGATGTGAATACCGCGATCATTGACAATGCAGGTTTTTACCACTTTGGCTCCGTTGGCTTTCAGTATTTCGGTCATACTCCAACCCAGGAAAATGTTTCGCAGATGTCCGAGATGCAGCGGCTTATTTGTATTGGGCGAGGAGTATTCAACCATGATGGTTTTACCGGCCGGCTCCCTCTGTCCGTAGTCAGGGTTTTGGTATTCGGTCTCTAAGAATTTATTGAGCTCCCGATCGGAGATAATCAGATTTAGGAAACCTTTTATCACATTAAAATCAGAAAAGGAATCGGGGTATAATTCGAGTATTTTGTTGCCAAGTTCGTTTCCTAAATCTTCGGGCTTCTTGCGCAGTTTTTTTATGAGTGGGAAAAAAACAATGGTGTAATCTCCGGTAAACTCCGGTTTGGTTGCGCTTACCTGAAATTCGGCAGTGGTAACAGACTCTCCGTATAGCCGGTCAATGCTCTCAACAGCGGCTGATTGTATAAAACTTATAAATGACATATTATTTCTAAAAGGGCAAAAGTAGCATCTATTAATGAATGCGGTCGCCCCTTACTTCCATATTTTTCATAACCTCTTTTTCGTAGGCAAGCCATTCGGCCCAGCGCTTTCGTACTTTTTCTTTGGGTAGGTATTTTTCGGCCAGGTTGATAAAGAGGGTATAATGCCCGGCTTCACTCTCCATAAATATACGGTAAAATTTTTTCAGATATTCATCTTCCAGGCCTTCGCTGAGGCGTTTAAATCGTTCGCAGCTTCGGGCTTCTATCAATGCCATGGTCAGCAATTGATCAAGAAAACGGTCTTCTGCTTTTCCTCCTTTTTGTTGGAAATCGAGGAGCTTGTTTACATAGACGTCTTTTCGTTGTTTTCCGAGTTTGAGTTTGCGCTTGTTTATTTCTTTGAGTACCATTCTGAAGTGCCCCCATTCTTCGGTCACGATGGGCGAGAGTTCCTGCACGAGCTCTTCTTTGTCATTGTATTTTGAAATGAGAGATATGCAGGTGGTCGCTGCTTTTTGTTCGCACCATGCATGATCGGTCAGGATTTCTTCGATAGAGATGGATGCCAGATCTACCCAACGTGGGTCGGTTACGAGTTTGAGTCCCAATATGTTTTTGGTGTCTTGTGATACGTTTTCCATAATCGCAAATGTAAAGGGTAATTTGATAGAAAATGAATTTGACCGGAGGTTGGAAATCGAATTTTTTACGAAGCTAATTTGCGGCTAAAACTCTAAGGATGGCAATGATGTACGGCTGGCGAATGGAGCGGGGTCGCAGCTTGGATTGAAGCCCGTTAAGAATGAAGAAAGGATTTCGCGCAGCGGCACAAAGACCGCAAATAGGTTTCCTGGCGTCTGTGATGTTGAGCCCTTCACATACTTTTGGAAAGTTTAGTCTGGTTCTTGCCAGGAGGAAAAGAGAAATCAGACTTTCCAAAAGTTTCTAATAGAGGTTGAATTTAGCGTGAATAATAAAGATTTTCCCTCCGTGATTTTTCTTGATGGTAGATTAATTATTTGACTGTTGGTGCCGTTAGACATGTCGACCGAAGCACCTTCCGAAAATGGAGGCCGTAGCATTATTAAAATAATTAGATTTGATACTTTCATAATTTATGGTAAAGTGACTGCCGCAACAAGAAACAATTATTAATTTTTTGCCTTTTCCCATTACATTTCTTTGGTCAGAGTACGATCAAAGGGCAGGTAGTTAATGCTGAAAGCCAAAAACCCATACCCTTTGCAAGCATTGGATAAATAAAGGAAAATATTGGAACCAATGCCGATGAAACCGGTCGATTTGTTTTATTACGAAAGAATGTAACGCTAAATGATTCGCTGATAATTTCTTGTGTTGGCTTCGATTCTAAAATAATACCCGCGAAGGAAATTAATAAATCCAATCTCATAATTGAATTGTCTGAAAAACCGGCTATACTTCATGAAATCATTATACGGAAAAATAATAACCGGATAACCGAAACACTCAATGATTTTCGTAAGTGCGGAAATTCATTTATTTCTTCCAATGGGTATCAGATGCAATTAGCACAACATTTTTACATACAGGAAAAAGGTGCTTTTCTAACACATTTAAAAATATGCACTGCCGGTAATCCATTGTTTAATTCGGAAACCAATACTTTCAGGATTCGTATTTATGCCAGAGATTCATTAACAGGTGCTCCTTCAAATGATTTATGTAATCAAACCATCCAAGTAACAACTAAAAAGCAAGTAATCAAACTAAACCTGGAAAAATACGATATTTATATCCCATCCAGAGATTTTTTCGTAGCCATTGAATGGCTTATTATTCCTGCCAATGAAGAAAGAAGGAAAGTTAAATTCGGTGAAATCGAAAGGGAGGATGTCTTGTATAAACCCTCAGTAAGTTTTGTGAGGAACGAAGCGGCGAACTCGGAAGTCTGGTCCATGGACTTTAACCATATCTGGAGACGCATGTTTAAGACGAATAATAAAATCAGAACCCTCATTTCGGCTACAGTTAAGTATTGAGACAATCATATCATCCATAAAGAGGTTTGATGGGAGAATTATTTTTAAACCTATAAGGTTTTTGAAACCTTACACGTTTTTTCTGAATAGGTTTTTTCTGGCGGCTGTGATTTTGAGCCCCTCACATTTTGGAAAGTTTCGTCTGGTTCTTGCCAGGAGGAAAAGAGGAATCAGGCTTTCCAAAAGTTTCTAATAGAGTCTGAATTTAGCGTGAATAATAAAGATTTTCCCTCCGTGATTTTTTTGATGATCGATTAATTATGTGACCCTTCCAGGGGCATCTATTTGCAGCTGCATTTTCTCTATAACCATATAATCCCTCTGGGATTAAGAGGATATGTT
>JBIQMB010000248.1:0-5739 GCA_044463745.1 Chitinophagaceae bacterium
TATTGTAAAAAGACAACCAAATATGCAGGGTGCACTTTCACATTTCCATATAGCGCGATGAGTATGCCCAGGATACCAAGCAGCACAATGGACGGAGCCGCGTACTCAGGACGAGGAAGCCTGTGCCGCTTGATTTTCAATAGCAGGTTTCCGAAACCAAAAAACGCCATCACCGATAAAAAAGAGATCGTATAAACACCCGCCAAAGGACCAATTTCACCGGCTGTTAAAAACAAGATGGAAAGGCATAATACATAAAACACAATCAGGATGCGCGGCGAACTTCCTCGTTTATTTTCTTTCAAAAGCATCTGCGGAAAAATCCGGTCGAGCGTCATCCTTTTCATCAAACCCGAAACGCCGATGAAGGCCGTGAGAACCGCACCACTTAATACGACCGCTGCATCAATCGAGATAACCATGGCCAACCAGTTGCCCGCGGTTTTTCTCCCGAAGAAAGAAAGAAAGGCATCCTGGTAATTGGCAATCTCGCCAATGGGCATAACCAACACACCCAACAAAGCAATCAAAGGGTTTATGATCATCACCAGCACCCACATGTTTTTAAGCGTCTTCGGAAAAACCCCGGGTTTCTGTTCCTCCACAAAATTGGAGGACGTTTCAAATCCTGTTACACCCAGCATGCCCATGCTAAAACCGAGAAACAGTGCGTTAGCCAGACTGCCGTTAACCGGTGTTTTAAAATTGACTTTTCCTATATCAATACCATTTACCGAAATATAATACACCGCAGATAAAAGTAATACGGCGAGTGAAACCAGATTGGTGATGAAGATGACGGTGGCTACGGTAGCGGATTCGGAAATTCCTGATATAGTCAGGAATAAAAAAATCGTCAGAAGAACCATCGTGGCGATGATAACCGAAAAATACGGGAAGACACTATACAGGTAATTCATGCCGGTACTGGCCGAAATTACAGCAGTGGCCATATAACTAAGAATGGTCAGACATGCCGCCAGTGAAGCGTTTCCTTTACTGGTAGTATTAAGCAAAATGTTGTAAGCACCCCCGTTTAACGGAAGCGCGCCCACGGCTTCTCCATATATTTTTCTGAAAAAGAAGAGCACAATTCCTACCAGGATGAGGGAAATAAAGGCGTACTGTCCTGCATAAGCTACGGCAAGCCCCGACACATAAAAACAGGATGATGTGATGTCATTTCCGCAAATGGCCGTGGAGGGAAGTTCTCCTAATTTCTTAATCTTATGGGCACTGATTTTTGGCATCTGTGTATTTGAATAAAACTGGAAAAGTAATTTATTGTATTAAATTGTCTGGTTTTTTTATCAGACATCAGCCCGGCGAAAAGATTTTTAAAGCATTACGTGTGGTAATTTCTGCTATGCTTTCGACGGATTTATTTTGTATAGTAGCCAGTTTTTCCGCTATTATCCGAAGGTAGGCACTTTCGTTTCTTTTGCCACGATACGGTGCAGGAGCGAGGTAAGGACTGTCGGTTTCCAAAACGATAAAATCAGGGTCAATATCTTTAATCACCTTATACAGGACACTGTTTTTAAAAGTAAGTACACCACCAATTCCCAGATAGAAACCCATTTTAATGATTTCTTCGGCTTGCCTAACTGTACCTGTAAAGCAATGAAACACACCTTTTATGCCGGTTCCTTCATACTCACTTATCAGGGCTATGGCGTCATCAATGGATTCGCGGGTATGCAGGCTAAGCGGTTTATGATATTCCAGTGCCCATCGGCAATGCTGATGAAGGCTTTCTTTCTGTTCTTTTATAAAAGTTTTGTCCCAATAATAGTCGAGCCCGGTTTCACCGATTCCCACTATCTCATTTGCAGCAATGAATTCTGCCACTTTTTCTAATTCTTCTTTATAATTTTCTTTAACCGAGCAGGGGTGAAGACCCGCCATCAAATAAACATTCTCAGGGAATAATTTTTTGGTGCTGAGCATAGCTGCGGTGTATTCACTGTCAATCGCTGGCAAAAAACATTTTGATACACCTGCTTCCTTAGCCCTGCTTATGACCTCCGACCGGTCTTCATCAAACTCTTCAGTATACAGATGGATATGGGTGTCGATAAAATTCATCATGCAAAGAAACTACTTTTTACAAGGAAATCTTTCGAAATGCTTCACTTTTCACATTGCACTTTCATAATGAAATATCATATTGTAAATCCTGCCATTTTCAAAAACTCATGGATTCGTCGCCTGAAAGAGATACTTTTACCGGCTGAACAGATAAATGATTTAACACCTTGAGGGGCAAAAAATCTTCAGATAAATTATCTTCCATTATAGCCGCATCTACTGTAGGCACGCTCATCGAATGGTATGATTTTTTTATTTTCGGAAGTCTGGCCACCATTATTTCTACGGTATATTTTCCGGCCCATCATCCAACCGCTTCCTTTTTGGCTACGCTGGCTACTTTCTCCGCCGGATTAATTGTACGTCCGCTCGGAGCCTTGATATTCGGAAGGCTTGGTGACCTCACAGGCCGCAAGTTTACCTTCATGATTACCTTATCTATTATGGGTATTTCTACCGTGGGTATGGGATTGGTTCCGGGGTACGATTCCATCGGTATTTTTGCGCCAATCATTGTACTAATACTCAGGCTGCTTCAGGGTTTGGCACTGGGAGGTGAGTATGGTGGGGCGGTTACTTATGTGGCCGAGCACGGGCCCGCTCATCAGAAAGGATTGCTGACTTCCTGGTTGCAATCTACGTCGGGCGTTGCTTTTGTTTTGTCTATTGTGGTTGTGTTGCTTATTAAAAGTTTGATGCCCGAAACTGCGTGGTATTCATGGGGCTGGCGTATTCCATTTATTGCTTCGGCTCTGCTGGTAATCGTTTCTATTTATATCAGAAACAGGATGTCGGAATCGCCACTGTTTACCGAAGCTAAGTCTGCAGGACAAATTTCTAAAACTCCCATCCGCGATTCTTTTGGAAAAAAAGAGAACCTTAAAATAGTGCTGGTTGCATTTTTGGGGTTGACGCTTGGGGGAGGCGCCATCGGATGGATCACATTTTATGCGCTGGGATTTATGCTTAAAACGATGATGCTCGATTTTGACCAGGCAAATCAGATCATTATTACCGGTATCTTGGCCGGAGTGCCGTTTTTCTTTTTGTTTGGATGGCTGAGCGATAAGATAGGCCGTAAAGGTTTGCTGATGCTCGGGATGCTCATGGGGGCTCTGTTATTCAGGCCCATTTTTAAGGGAATGTATCAGATTGGTGTAACAAATAGTAGTGAATGCAAAATGGAGGAAGTGAGCGCACCTGAAATAGTCGAAAGCTATGAAGATGGCGTGCCTTCAAAATCAACGGTTACCTATTACCATTATGAAAATGGAGCGGTAAAAAAAGAAACGAAAACAGAAACGATTCGGGATGATAGACCATTTGTCGATGTTAGCTATTCGTTACATGTATCTAAGGCGGATAAGTGGCGGCTTGTGTTTTTGGTTTTTAGTCTGCAATTCATTTTTACCTTAGCTTATGGTCCCCTGGGGGCGTACATGGTCGAGTTGTTTCCGGTACGAATCAGATACACCTCTGTGTCTTTTCCTTATCATTTTGGTGTGGGAATTTTTGGTGGACTGGCACCGTATTTTTCAGCTTATTTGGTGAGCAAAGCGCAGGTTGCCGGTATGAATGATTTTTACCTGGCGGGATTGAGATATCCGGAATGGCTAACTACGATAAGCTTCGTAATAGGCATGATTTATCTGAAGGATGCGGGTAGAAAAATTATGAAAACAAAAACTTACCTGACTGGTTTATTAAATTTTTTCCGAAGATGGCTGGGGTTGCTTTGGATTGTGCTGGCGCTATACGTTTTTTGGTTTGGTATTGTGCAAACGGGATTGCCGCGTATTTTTTCCGGACAGACTGAAGATCTGGTTTTTGGAATTATTGTTTCGGTTATTATTACCCCTGTGTTGGTTACGGGGCTTTTCGTATTTGGAATCTATTCCCTTAAAAACGAGTATGCGCGCTGATTTTATTCACCTTTTGAAAGAGACGAATTACTGGTTGTTTTTCAGTTTTGACTCATCTACTTTTCCTTTTTCATCCAGGATAGGATGGGGGATAGGGGTTTGCCCTTCGGGGGTAATGTAGGTAAACACTTTGTTGATGTGTACCCATTTTCCGTCTTTCCATTTCAGGCCCTCATAGTCGCCATCCGGTATGAGTGTGTATTCTTTATCCGGCTCATTGGTTTCTGAAATCAGGTGCTCAAGAATAATCATATCCAGTTCGGGGTCAAAGTTGAGTCTGGGTCCTGAATATTTCTTGTAGGTCATAATATAGCGAGCTATGCCTTTCTTTTTTACTTCATTGTCCGGGAAGCTGAAATGGTTGCCTCCAAATACCGGCTTTCCATTCTCGAATGTGAGCACTTCTACAATTTTCCTGTTGCTTTTGAAATCGTTTTCATCATAACCTAACAGGGTGTAATATTTTTTTCCGAAACTTTCTTTCTGAACGATTCGATAATAAACAGATCCCACCCAGTTGAAGTTATCTCCGATTTCGGTTTTTTGGTTTTCCATGTTGGGTGCCTTATCAATAAGCGGGAATAATTTCAGCGAACCGTCGTTGGTATTCATCTGGATAGCACCATGTTTTCTGACCAGATTGTCGTTGATAACAAGCTGCCAGGTGAAAATGCGGAAGCTGCTATCAGGTGGTACCAGTTTGGATATAGTAATTAAAGAATCAAAAGGGTAATAAAATGAGTTTTTCGTTTGAAGAGCACGAACCAGCATACGGGTAAAGACGCTATCTGCGCTCAATCTGTCCTCCGGGTTTATTCCCTGAAGAATGGTGATAGCATAGCTTTTCATGCTATCTTCCATGTTTTGCAGTTTTTTTAATTCGGATGTTTGCAGTTGGGCGTGCAGTTGCGAAAAAAAGAAAAAGCCAATAAAAAAGCTGATCAGGTATTTCATGAGAAACTTTCAACAAAATAAACAGTATTTTCTGAAAATTATTGTTAACCTGAATACATTTAACTTAGTTTGGGAAGATAGGTAGTATGGGTTCGGATAGTTGGGTTGATGGATGAAGCGAACTGTTCTTTATGTTTAGTAGTGGCATTACGTAGAGCTTACAGCAGGCGGTAGGAATCGTGGCGCTGAATGCTGATCCGTCGGGCGGACTGAATCCGGCCGACGGTTTCTTGATCTGGTCGCTGAGCAGAGGCGGGTGGATGAGAAATTCGGATTGAACGATATGGGAATACAATTGAATATCGGTCAGAGCGACTTGCCAACGCAACCGCTTGTGATAATAACATCCTTAAATCTGTCACCTCTAACGAGGTTGATTTCCATCTATTTTTGTTTTTCTACAATCATGTCACCTCTAACGAGGTTTCGAATAGATTTAATTCATTTCTTTCGTATCAGGCTCGGCTCTTGCAATATTTTAAATGCGTGTGATTAATAACTATCAAATCTTTTTGTCCAAGCCAAATCCTTCTTCAGTCGCAAGCGTCGCGCTTGTGACATTATATTTCACCTCTAACGAGGTTTTGTACAACCATATCGCCTCTAAAGAGGTTTCAGTATATCTTTGATGGTTCCATCTCCCGGCTTTCCTAACTTTTCCTCCAAAACGGATGGCTGTTTTATCCAACCAACGAAAAATTTTTCTTAAAGACGTAAATATTTATTTTTCGAGCTGAACGGGTTCAGCTTGGTCTGCACGAGGTAGCGCACC
>JBIQMB010000249.1:0-5736 GCA_044463745.1 Chitinophagaceae bacterium
GTTCAACCCGTATCCGGGTTGTTGTGATTCTCTTTTTAGGTCCACCGGTTTTACCGGAGGTTATCGATATTCAAGTCCTTCAGACTTGTTTATTTCTAGTGAAAAACGAGTGCGTAATGACACTGCTAAATCCGCTAGGGGAAGGTCTCCCGCAGATACCACAGATTTGCGCAGAAGTGTTTTTGCTTCGCAAAAAACAACGGAAAAAGCAAGGTCTATGCGCATCTCGTGTCGGCGTAATCAAAAATACATGTTTAACACCTAATCCAATACGTGTAAACACCAATAGATCAAATATGGTTTGAAGGTTTAGTTTCTGATAAGATAAGCTTCTATTTTCCGGAGGTTTTAGGTCTGACAGTAACCATCATGTTATACATTCCTTCTCTTTCCGACATGCTTTTATAATACTTGTCATATCCTGAGTTTGTCATGAGGCCGATAACATATTCACACTTCGATTCTATTCGGGCTTTACCGAAAAGCTTGTCTGATTCCACCAAAATAAGGTCTGAAGACTTGTAATTATCCAGGGTATTGTTATTGATTCTCCATCCATCAATTCTTACACAATATGTTTTGCTGTCTTTCCATTTTTTTAGTTGTTCAGAAGTTACCTTAACTCCCTTTTTGGGCGCAGGATTTTGCATGAAAACGATTCTGTTTTTCCTGGCTTCTTCCGGTGTGAGTTGCAAGTACAATGATACCATTTGATTATAGTCTTCGTCAGAAATGTTTTGGCGTTTGACCCGTGAGGACAAGTCGTCAACATTTTCTCTTAATCCATATTTGTCCAGTAATTTTTCATATGCTGCTAATGCTGAATCTGATTGAGAGATTGGCGTTACCCATGATGTAAGAATAGGAAAAGAATTTTCTGCCAATGTCTTTTCCTGAAAAATTAAAATTAAACTGCCGATCAATGGGAAAACAAATAAGGCCTTCAGTATGGCTCTCCGTGGGTTTGTTTTTTTGTTTAACATGATGAATCTTTTTTTGACGATGAAAAAATTAAAATTGTTGGCTAATTGCATAGTGGGCCGGGTGTTAATCTTGCTCAGCAGTATTTGTCTGTACCGGTTTACATCACTAAATCGGTTGATGACAAATGTATCAGCCAGAAGTTCGTGATTTACTTTTATCGCGCGCTTGTACAGGTATAGAAATGGATTAAACCAGAAAAATATCTGCAACACTTCTATGAAGATAATATCAAAAGAATGTTTCTGTTTTAGATGAGATATTTCATGTTCCAACACCTCGGGTTCAATTGCGTTATCCTGATAATTTTTCTTGTTTAGGAAAATTGTATTCCAAAAACTGAAAGGTTCGATGGTGGCGTCTGTGAGGGCTATCTGATAATCTGATCGTCTGAGGCAATGACTATTCTTCTTCATTAGATGAATGGAATGCAGGTTGAGTATAAACCGGAAAAGAAACAGCGTGCTTATAAGAATGAAGATAATGGCCGGCAGATGGGATATATAATTTTGGGAACCGAAAGGGGATATGGATTCCGTAGTCTCATTGAAACTCATCACGGGCACATAATCATAAATTATCTGTTCAGGCTTTATCTTTAAGATCCTGACTAATGGAATTAAAAAAGATAAAATTAATGTGCCAATAAGGTAGATACGGTTGAACCCCAACATCTTTTCATTCCTGAATAAAATAGCATACAGACCATAAAAGGCGGCACTACAAATCATCATTTTAAGAAGATAAATCTGCATTTTATTTTCTTTTTTGAATTTCTGAATCAATGATCTTACGTAGATCTTCCAATTGCTTTTTGGTCAGTTGCGTCTCCTTTGTAAAAAAAGATGCAAACTGTGAAACCGAATTGCCGAAATAATCTTTAATGATATTGTTCACTTTTTTTGAAAAATAATCTGACTTTTCGATGAGGGGGTAATACTCGCGCGAATTGCCGAAGAGCTGATATCCGATTACTTTTTTATTTATCATTCTTTTTAGTAGTGTGGCTACCGTAGTGGGTGCCGGTTTGGGTTCGGGATAGGCTGCAATGAGATCTTTCATAAAAGCTTTTTCGAGCCGCCAGAGGTACTCCATTAATTGTTCTTCGGATTTTGAAAGCTTAGCCATTCTACAATAATAGATTTGTTTCTACAAATGTAGAGATATTATTTAAAACGCCAAAAAATTTTTTATGAAAATTATTTTTTTTGAATTGGTGAGCGTAGGATATAAGCTGGAATGATTGCTCTATGGTAAACAGTATTTTGAGTAAAACTGAGTGACCTATTTCTGGAGGCCTGATAGGTTTCAGAAACCTGTCAAGTGTGCGAATTTGTTAGATCTGATAAAACCGTCTCGCATTTTCCGAAAAGAAAGCATCTTGGTCTTCTTTGCTGAATTGACTCATATAATCCTGTAGCAGAGCAAGCCATTTCCCATAGTGCGCACTTACATAAATAACGGGCCAGTCGCTACCAAACATAATTCTGTCGGTACCGAAATTTTTTACCACCACATCGATATATGGAAAGAGTTCTTCTTTCTTCCATTGATGCCAGCCGGCCTCTGTTACCAGTCCCGAAATTTTACAATAAACATGGGGGAAGCTGGCCGCAATGCTGCGCATGTCACTTTCCCAGTTTTTCATTTCGCCTGAGGTAATGGGTGGCTTGGCACAGTGATCGATGATTAATTTTTGATCGGGTAGTTTATCTAAAAATTGCATGACCTGCGGAAGCTGATTAAAATAAACCAGAATATCATAAGTGTAATGAGATGAATGAAGCCTTTTTACTCCCTCTATGAATTCCGAATTCAACATAAATTCATTGACTTCAGCCTGTAAAATATGCCGGAATCCCTTGAGTTTTTCATATTGTTTATACCTCAATAATATATCGTCCAAATCGTTGGCAAGCAAATCCGTCCAACCCACCACACCTTTAATGAGTGGATGGTTGTCGGCCAGATCAAGAAGAAAAGTAGTCTCAGCGACACTTTGATCGGCCTGTACTGCTACCACGCCATCCAAGTCAAATTTCAATGCAAGTCTTTCCATATCCGTCGGAAGGAAATCGCGTTGGATAACTTCCATCTCATCGTTGATCCAACGATCACGAACCGGTTCGTACTGCCAAAAATGAACGTGCGAGTCGAGCATTGTTTTTGTGGTTTAGGTTATTTGGTTAATGATAAAGGAAGTTGCCCATTGCCCATTTTCCATGCCCAATTGTCAATTAACAATTAGCAATGAATAGATCTCAGATCCAAAATTCCCATCCCTTCAGCTCTTTTCTCCTAAGAAGCTTTCCATGCTACCACATCCTGACGTTGAGTACCCAATCCGTCGATACCTAACTCCATCACATCACCTTCCTTTAAGAAAACCTGTGGGTTCATTCCCAATCCCACACCGCTGGGCGTTCCGGTCGAAATAATATCTCCCGGCATCAGGCTCATAAATTGCGATACGTAGCTGACCAGATATGGGATATTGAAGATAAGATCATTGGTATTTGAATCCTGAACCATTTTGCCGTTTAATTTTAACCAAAGGCGCAGGTTGTGCACGTCCTCAATCTCATCTTTGGTAACCAGCCATGGACCCAGTGGTGCAAAAGTATCTGCGCTCTTACCTTTCACCCATTGGCCGCCTCTTTCTGTCTGAAATTCTCTTTCACTCACATCATTATGCAGACAATAACCGGCTACATAATTCATGGCTTCTTCTTCAGAAACATAATTGGCTTTTTTGCCGATAACCACAGCCAGCTCTACCTCCCAGTCGGTTTTCCTGGAGTTCTTCGGAATCATTACCTTGTCGTTCGGTCCATTGATTGCCGAAGGCGATTTGAAGAAAATAATGGGCTCCTTCGGAATCGGTGCATTGGTTTCCTGCGCATGTTTGGCGTAGTTAAGACCGATGCAAATGATCTTAGAGGGTTTATAAACCGGGCAACCAAACCGAGTGGGCGCCGCCACTTCGGCCAATGAACCTTTGCTCATTGCTTCCGACAATTTATCTAACCCGCCTGATGCGAAAAAGTGCTCATCAAAATCCCGGGTCACCGATGTGGCGTCAAAATATTTGTCATCTTTCATTACACCGGGCTTCTCATTTCCCGGCTCTCCAAATCTGATTAATTTCATTTTAAGATTGTTTACCTGATTTTATGTTGAATTTGCATTGCAATGTCGCAATATAACTTTTTTAATCGTATCTGTTTAATGGAGCAATGCCCGGTCAGATTTCAAAAATCTTTTTCATCAACACCCACTTTTCTCCCGGCTTTGATCCCGGAATGGCCTGCTGATAATTCCACATTAACTCTTCCCATTCCTGAACCCAGGGATTGGCCGCATCCATCTGCGCTTTCTTATCAAATGAAAAATCAGCGTTCGTCTCCATAATCATAAACAGGCGGTTACTCACTCTGTAAATTTCCATTCCCAGGATTCCTGCACTCTTTATTGAATCAAGAATTTCAGGCCATACCTGCTGATGAAACTTTTCGTAATCTGCAATTTTGGATTCGTCATCAACCAGATCTAAAGCAAGACAATATCGCATGGTGGTTATTTTTAGGTAATCATTTGAAAGCAACAAAGTAAAGATTTCTTTGCGTTTTTGATCCCGGAAAGCTTGATCTGTTTTTGGTTTTAAAAAAGTTTTCGCCAAAAAAGTGAGCTTCAGATAGTATTTTGCGCCACGATGAATACAAACACTTTTGAAGAGGGAAGGGTGGTACTGATAGACAAGCCGCTGGAGTGGACTTCCTTTGATGTGGTAAAAAAAATGCGAAATGCCATCCGCATAAAAAAAATCGGGCATGCCGGTACGCTGGATCCGCTTGCAACCGGTTTGCTGATTGTCTGCACCGGAAAATTTACAAAGAAGATCAATGAATTCATGGCTCAGGAAAAGGAGTACACCGGTACTTTTACATTGGGTGCTACCACGCCTACCTATGACCTGGAAAGTGAACCGGAAAATTTTAAATCGCTGGATGACATAACAAGAGAAAAACTGGATGCAGTTTTGCTCCAATTTACCGGAGAAATACTTCAGGTGCCGCCTGCTCATTCGGCGGTTAAACAAAAGGGAAAGCCGGTTTATCTCAAAGCCCGGAAAGGAGAAAATGTGGAGCTGGAACCACGCAGGATTTTTATAAAAGAATTCCAAATTGAAGAATTTGAGAAGCCTGTCGTACGATTTAGGGTTGTTTGTTCCACAGGTACCTACATTCGAAGCCTTGCCCACGACTTTGGCCAGGCGCTGCAATGCGGTGCCTACCTTTCTTCCCTGCGACGTACCCGCATTGGCGATTTTAAGGTGGAAGATGCAATGGGTATTGATGATTTTGTTTCTGAATACAAAGTATGATTGTCAATTTTCCTTTTGGGATTTTATAGCTTCTACAAGCTGGTCGCTGTGCTTTATCTTTGCGGCCAAATTGGAATAAATGGATCAACAGCTATATAGATTTTTTGAAAACCCGGAATTTGATAAATGTTTTTTTACCGGAAAAAAAATAAAACCCGGCGAAATGATAACTGTCTTTCCTGAATGGATTTTGGATAGGTACAAACTTCACGACCAGTGGATGGGTATGCTCAACTGGAACAGGGTTAAATTTGGTGAAATCTATCTTCCCTGCACAACCGAAGCGGCTGAAAAAATTCAGGAACTGGAAAGTAAGATTCAGTCTGCGTTTGAAAACGGATATGAAAGTGTAAAGGCATTGGATGAAGACA
>JBIQMB010000250.1:0-5732 GCA_044463745.1 Chitinophagaceae bacterium
ATTCCATTTCCGACGATGGAAGAAAGAGCATTCAATTTATTTGGGTTGAACGCTCCGGCCTGGTCATTATTTTGGGAATATGTCGCCAATATTATTTATGCTTTGATCCTTGTCAGATTGTCAAAAAAGTATCTTTTTTTAATTCTCATACCGGCAGCCTGTAGTTTATTTTACCTTACCGGTACCACGGGAAATTTATTGGGTGGCTGGACCGCCGAAAACTTCTGGCATGGCGGACTTCGGATTGCTTACTCTTTTACTGCCGGCTTGATTATTCATCGGTATAATCTCATTATAAAAAACCGTATCGGCTTTGTAGGTTTAACTATCTTATTAAGCCTCGCGTTTCTTTCTCCTCATCTTTCTGAATTTGATTATTTAGAATCCGCTGTGGTGGTATTTTATTTTCCGCTACTTGTTAGTTTAGGTGCAGGTTCTGCACTCAGTAAAACATCCACCCCTATCTGTAAATTTTCGGGCGATATCTCCTACCCTCTTTACATGACACATTATGCCTTTATCTGGATTTATGGCAATTATTTCCTTCAATATAAACCGGATACTTTGTCGCTTACATGGATCACCATTATCGGAAGTTTGATCCTGATTGGATTTGCCTGGCTGGTCATGAAATTTTTTGATACGCCTGTTAGAAAATACTTTACTCGATTAAGAATAGCACGAAAGCAATCGTAGATCTGTGTTTATAGCTCAGATGAATAATTATTTTATTCTACATTAACAATCATAGCATGTAATTTGTTACAATTATCACACAGACTTCGGTTAATCTCCGGTAATTTTGTCTGATTAAAATTTTAAAAATGAATTCAAATACCAAAGGCACCATACATCTTACCAGATCAGAATTTCTGGAAAAAGTGGCTAATTACGAAAAAGATCCTACGAAGTGGGAATACTTAGGAGATAAACCCTGTATCATTGATTTTTATGCAGATTGGTGTGGACCTTGCAAAGCCATAGCACCGGTCTTGGAAGAGCTGGCCAACGAGTATAAAGACGATATCTATATTTATAAAATTGATACGGAGGCCGAGCAACAACTATCTGCTGAATTCGGCATTCAAAGCATTCCGTCCTTGCTTTTTTGCCCGATGGACGAAGCACCTCAGATGGCAGCCGGAGCTTTACCCAAGGCTACACTGAAAAAAGCAATTCATGAAGTATTGCTTAAAAAAGAAAACGAAAATTAATACGAACCTTGTTTTACATATAAAAGCGTAGATAATTTCTACGCTTTTTTTTTTGACCATTGTCCACAAAATATATCAAGGAACCAGCATAATAAAAATCTCGGGTTTTCTCCTGATAAATTGATTGAAAAGCTGATTCACTACGCTCCATTTGTCATCACTACTCCAGATTAGAATGGGATAGCCGGGAAACCGCTCATGGAGAAAAGGATACTGAAAATAATAGCCGGATAATGCATGGATATCGGAATGAGCGAGTTTCATTTCTATTTTTTCCTGCATGTGCTGCAGCGAACCTTTGCTTAAAAAATAGGGGTTAAAATACGGTGTATAATAAACTGTAAAGAACTGATGCTTTGCAAACTCATTAAGTAGTTCGGGCAATTGAGATTCTACAAGGATCTTGTTTTTTAGTTGATATTCTTCGCTAAGCTTCATCAAAACTTCTAACGATGATTGTTTATTATTTGCAGAAAGATTTTTAAAATCCAGCCAGATACTACAGTCGAGTTGCTTGTCCTTGTATTTAATAAGCAAATCATTTAATTTATATGGATGGGATGATTCCGGATCATGATGCACCCAAAATACCTGCTCAACTGTATCAAAATATACGTCTATCTCCAGTCCACCTACTGTACGGCTAACCCTTTCCAAATCCATAGGAGAATTCACCCCCTTTATCCATTTCTTGTTTTTATTAATCAGCTCGCTGTGGGTAGGAGCAACTTGACGGTAAACATCCGTCTGCAAAAATGTATGTGGAATCATCACGCGCAACAGCCCTTTGTGCATGATGGCATCAGCCATAAAATAAAGTAAAACGAAAGTCGCTAAAACGATATATTTGACTTTATTTATTTTGCGTAAAGACATTATCCAAAATTGAGGAAAACAATTAACAATGTGGGAAAATACCTGAAGGAGCGATTTAAAAAATACCCGTTTATTTTTTTCATCCTCTCGCTTGTATTCATGACCTCCATATTGAAAACGTTTTTTTACTTTTATAATTATAACATTTTACTGAAAGGAGAGACACACAGTACAATTAAAATCGCGTTATGGTCGCTTATAAACGATTTTTTTACATCCCTGAGTATCAATCTACCATTTCTGTTTTTTCTGGTTTTGGCCCGATCCTTTTCGGCGAAAATTACATCATTTATCATCAGAACTATTTTTTGGATTGTCAATTCATTGATGATTGTTTTGAATACGATTGATATTTTCTATTTCCGTTTTCAATTTCAGCGTGCTAATCTGGACCTACTGTATGTAATCGATCATCCGGTACAAAAACTGGCGAATGTGAATTATGGATATTTAGCTGTTTCCGCATTGGCCTTGATCACGATCCTTGTGGCAGTTTGGAAATTACAAAACCAGTTTTTTTATTCCTTGAGAAAGGCTCGTAAATATAACCTCTTGTTTATTTTCTCCGGGGTTTTAATAGTGGTAATGTATTTAACCGGGTTTCCCTTGTCACGAAAGCTCGTTCCCACTTATCCCCTTACACAGCTAAACACCAACGAATTAAGTATTGCTCAAAACTCAATGCACACTTTCGTATATTCTTTATACAGGAATAACCACCGACTGTTGGATAAAAATTATTTTCCACGCACATATACTGATACAGCAATGTCTGTAAAAAAAGTGTTTGCAGAAAATGAAGAAACGCAGCCACAAAATGTGGTGATTTTTATCATGGAAAGTATTCCGTCAGACTTTTTAAACGCGGAAAGTTCCTTTAAGGTGAAAGCACCTTTCATGGATTCTCTCCTTAAGCACAGTATCTACTTTACCAATGCTTTCAGTTACGGCAGGGAGTCGAATAAAGGAATTACCAGCATCCTTGCGGGCATTCCGGTGCTGACCGACATTCCTATTTATCACTCTCCTTTTTACAATGTTCCTAAAACGGGGATTGGAAGTGCGTTAAAAACCAAAGGCTATACTTCCTTTTTTTGCATTGGCGATACTTACGATAATTTTGGTTTCGCTAAATGTGCTTACTGGCTTGGTTTTGATCATTACTATTGCGATCGCGACCTGCCGGATTATAAGAACCTGCCACGTGGACCCATGGGGATTTTTGATGAATATGTTTTGGAATTTATGCAGCAGAAAATAGATGATATCGGAGAGCCCTTTCTGGCAGTCAATTACAACACAACTACACATTATAATTATACCCTGCCCGCTTCATATAAAGCTAAATTTAAAGAGAATAGAACGAGAGCTATGAAGAGTTTTGAATACTACGACGAATGCCTTCGTAGATTCTTTGAGCAGGCCCAAAAGAAGGAGTGGTTTCAGAGTACGACTTTTATTTTTTGCGCCGATCATTGGGGCTCTCCCGATGATTATAAAACACCGGTAAGCAGCCTGGAGGAGTTTCGGATTCCGTTGATTATTTATTCGCCATCAAATAACCGGAGGGAAGAAAACCCCATGCTTGTAAGTCAGTTTGATATCTTGGGAACCGTGCTAAACCTGGCCGGATACGGTGATACAACGGTCAGCTATGGCAATAACTTGCTTTCATTAAACCAATCATCCGGTGAAATCATAAACCGGGTCAACAATTATTTATATCAAATCGTAGATAGCTCCTATGTTTTGGGATTCAATACAGAACATGACCGAACCGAATATCTGTATGATTATAAAAAAGATACAGCCTTAAAAAATGATCTCAGAAATGATGCCGGACATCGGTTAATAAAAGAAGAGCTCGAAAACAAATTCAAGCTCATTTACCAGAAAACACTGAATGAATACTTTACATCGAGACCGCTCAGATAACTGAACGATCACCCGCCTGAAACATGAACAATTTCAAACTCTCTGCCGGTAAAAAAAACAGCACACCCGTTCAGATGTGCTGTCATAATTGTTCCAGGAAAATATTTAATCGAGATTAAGTGTATTAATATCAATTCCCAATGCCGCTGCTACACCTTTACCATATTCAGGATCGGCCTTGTAGCAATTGCCAATGTGCCTTTCTTGAATAAACTTTTCAGCATTACCCACTTCAGCAGCCGTGTTATTAAATAAGCGCTGGCGCTCTTCAGCATTCATCAGTCTGAAAAGATTTCCGGGCTGGGTATAATAATCATCATCATCTTCTCTGAAATCGTAATGGTAGGCATCACCTTCTAATCCCAAAGCAGGCTCAGCGTATTGCTTGCTTTCTTCCCACTGTCCAAAACTATTCGGAAAATAATGAATGGTTGATCCTTCGTTTCCATCTACCCTCATGCTTCCATCGCGGTGCGGATTATGAAACGGGCATTTGGGTTTATTAACCGGTATCTGGTAATGGTTAACCCCCAATCTGTAGCGCTGTGCATCACCATACGAAAATAATCGTCCTTGCAACATTCTGTCGGGCGAAAACCCAACACCGGGCACAACGTTGGCCGGATTAAAAGCGGCCTGCTCTACATCAGCAAAATAATTCTCAGGATTACGATTCAACTCCAGCACGCCCACATCAATCAGAGGGTAATCGCCATGCGGCCAAACCTTGGTCAGATCAAAAGGATTAAATGGACATTCCTCTGCCTGCTCCTCTGTCATAACCTGTATTTTCAACTTCCACCTGGGAAATTCCCCACGCTCGATAGCATTAAACAAATCGCGCTGATGGCTTTCTCTGTCTCCTCCAATAATCTCTCTCGCTTCTTCATTGGTCAGATTCTGAATCCCCTGCTCAGTTTTGAAATGGAATTTCACCCAAACTCTTTCATTCTGTGCATTGATCAGGCTAAAAGTATGGCTGCCAAACCCATGCATGTGGCGGTATGATTTTGGTATTCCCCTGTCACTCATGGTTATGGTAACCTGATGAAGCGCCTCGGGCAATAGCGTCCAGAAGTCCCAGTTATGATTGGCGCTCCTTAAATTATTTTTCGGATCTCTCTTTACTGCTTTATTCAGATCAGGGAAGCGATAAGGGTCTCTTAGAAAAAACACAGGTGTATTGTTTCCGGTAAGATCCCAGTTCCCTTCTTTCGTATAAAATTTTACGGCAAAGCCCCGAATATCTCTTTCTGCATCAGCAGCACCTCTTTCGCCGGCTACGGTAGAAAAACGTACAAATGCCTCTGTCTCCTTGCCGATTTCAGAAAAGATATCGGCCTTGGTGTATTTTGTTATATCGTGCGTAACGGTAAACTTTCCAAATGCGCCCGATCCCTTGGCGTGCATTCTGCGCTCCGGAATTACTTCCCTATCAAAATGCGCCAGCTTTTCAAGAAACCAAAAATCTTCAAGCAACATCGGTCCGCGACGACCGGCAGTTTTCACGTTTTGATTTTCAGCTATCGGTCTACCTGAAACCGAAGTGAGCTTCTTTTTTTCTTCATTATTCATATTTTCCCATTTATGATTTACGGACAAATTTATCAATTATCTTTGTCCTATAAAAATGATATTTTCAATACTAATATCGACGGCATAGATGAACATCCAGCAATTTGAATACGTACTTTCCCTGGCCGAACA
>JBIQMB010000251.1:0-5705 GCA_044463745.1 Chitinophagaceae bacterium
TTTCGTTGATATTGATGGTGATATTTTTTATGGCCTCCTGCCGAAAGCAGGATGTTAAACCGACGCCCTCTGCCCGTAATACCTTTACCATTTCCAACACAAAGGTGTCTTCGGATGTAAACGGGCTTGTAAAGGTTGATATCACTTTCACCGGATTGGAAGGAATAACTCAACTTAATGTTCGTAAGAGCGGAGCAGGGGCCTTCGCAGACCAGATTAACAAGAATCAACTTAGCGTTAGCTACAGTTATGTTTATCACATTACCAACGATGATCCTCAAAGTTTTCAATTAGTTTTTAGTGTCCGATACGATGATGGAAACGATTCGAAATTCACAAATGTGGATGTAAGAAACCGGAAAGGAGAGGTGGATAACGGAACCAGAGAGAGATTACTTGTAAAGAGCATTACCAGAATAGCGCGCGTAACCGGAAGAACAATGTCGGGAGAGCGGTTGCCTAACCCCAACCGTACAGACCAGGTTTGGGATGTAGGTGGAACGGATCTGGGAATAATCTGGGAATCAGAGCCCGGTACTTATGGTATATTCTTTGGCGATACTTTTGGTAACGATTTCAACCCAAACCCGAATAATCCCGGACCAAACGGAAGCCGCTGGCGGGGTAATGTGCTTGCCTACTCAAAAAATGATGAACTCGATCAGGGAATCGTGTTCGACAACATGGTAACAGGAAGTGATGGTAAAGCAAAAGAAGTGTTACCGGGTGCCAAAGTGGATGGATTATCTTCGATACCTACGGCTGCTATCAGAGCCAATGGAGTGGATTATGCCCATTGTTTCAAGGTTAATAGTTGGAATCCGGATCTAACCACAAAATATTCTACATTATATAAATCAACTAACGGCGGTCAAAATTGGTCAAGGATTGATGGTGTTACCTTTGGCGCTGACAGTAAGTTTGCATTGGTGGGCTTCTACAAAAAAGATGGCTATGTTTATATGATAGGAACTCCTACCTACCGAAGCCGACCAGGATATCTGGCCCGGGTAAAGGAAGAAAATATTGAAAAACTCAACGAATACGAATATTGGAATGGTGACAGCAAAACCTGGATAAAAGGGGATGAAAACCAGGCTACAATTCTGATTCCGGGCACGGTGGGAGAACTTTCTCTAATCTATAACGAAACATATAAGAAATGGATTGTGGCCTACTTTAATGGTGCAGAGTATAATATCACCATGCGCGTGGCAGATGAGATAACAGGTCCGTGGGATACTAAATTTGTATTGGCAAAAGGAAGTGATTATCCGCAGTTATACGGATCCTACTTTCATCCTATTTCATCAAAGGGGGATTATTTGTATTTTACCATGTCTATGTGGATGCCTTACAATGTATTTTTAATGAAGGTTGAACTTTCAGATAAATAAAAAAAAATAAGAGTGGCAATAAATAAAATGAATAAGGTTATAAATTTCTGGATATGGCTAATATGCAGCTGTTCACTGTTTATTGTATCTTGCTCTAAGAAGGACAATCCGCGTCCGGGTTCAGATGCTTCGTCAAAGAGTCAATTCAAAATCGAAGGAGATAATTTTGTTCCGGATGCTTCCGGTATGATTACGATTCCCATCGTATTTGATAAACTGGACGAGGTTAAGTCGCTCGCCATCCAAAAAAGCGGAGGCGGTCTATTTACAGACGAAGTGCCAAAAAGTAGTTTATCTGTAAATTATGAATACAATTATGAGGTGACAGGTGATGATCCTTCTTCGTTTAAACTGATGTTCAACCTGAATTACACAGATGGTTCTACGTCTGCGCGAAAGGCCGCCACTATCGTAAATAAGGAAGGGTTCTTTATTAAAAATCTGCAGAGGATAGCCCGAGTTACCGGCAGGTCATTGCCGGGAGAAAAGTTTCCAAGCCCGAATAATACCGATGGAAACTGGGATGTCGGCGCTACGGATTTGGGTATAATTTGGGATATGGAGCCCAAAAAATACGGAATCTTTTTTGGCGATACATTCGGCAGTGATTTTAAACCCAATCCCTCTCATCCGGGACCCAATGGCAGCAACTGGAGAAGTAATGTTTTAGGTTTTTCTGAAAATCAGGATTTAGATAATGGTCTCATCATTAACCGAATGGTGACGGGCACAAGCACCCGTGCCAGAGAAATGATTCCCGGCCATTTTGCCGGGTTGCCCACTTCCATTCCGACCGCAGCCATACGTGCCAATGGAGTGGATTATGTTCATTATTTTCATACCGACCCCATCTTGGCCGGTGTCAAGTTTTATTATTCAGGAATGTACAAGTCTGTGGATAATGGTATGAACTGGACGAAAGTAGAATCCGTTCATTTTTCTGCTGACAGTCGCTTTGCATTGGCCGGATACTGGAAAAAAGACGGGTATGTGTATATGATCGGAACGCCAGCATATCGCGATAAGCCTGGTTATCTGGCCAGGTTTAAGGAGACAGATATCGAAAACCAGAACGCCTATGAATATTGGGACGGTTTAGGAAAAAGATGGGTTAAAGGAGATGAGAATTCAGGGTCAGTATTGATTCCCGGTACCGTAGGAGAGTTATCTTTTTTATACAATGAAACGCTTAAGAAGTGGATACTTGTTTATGGAGATATAGGCCACGGATTTGTGAGTTTACGAACCGCTTCGGATATAACAGGCCCCTGGAGCGCTGTTCACAGATTGGTTTCGCCGGATGATTATCCGATGCATTACGGTCCCTATTTACATCCCTTATCGGCGGTTGGAAGTAATTTGTATTTCACATTGTCGATGTGGGAGCCTTACAATGTTTTTTTGATGAAAGCGGAACTTGTGAATAGAGAATAATTGTTCAATTAAACATTCTTAAAAAATTAACAACGAAATGACAAACATTTTTTTCTTTTTATGAAAACAAAAACTTAGATTTACAATGAATAAAGCTTAAACGATTAAATACTATATAATTGAAGGTTCATGTAAAAAAATAAACTCACTAAAAATTCATGATTATGAGACGACTAACATCTTTACTTCTGCTGTTAACCACAATAGCTTTTATAGTTTCATGTACAAAAAATCCGGAACCGCCGGCGCTGGGCGACCGAACCAATCCGGAGACCAATAACCCTGGGAAAGATGACGCCAAAAAAGTGCTGTCACTCGGAAACAATTGGGGCGATATATTTCAAACCGGGCCCAAAGGACGTTTGTATGTAAGAAACGGTGCTAAAATTATCAAGGTTTACACACCCGATGATAAGGGTGTTTTTGGCGATGGCCTTGCGTTTCCGGGTGATCCCTGGGAAGCTTCCCTCAATATGTTTTACATGGGTGTGGCTCAGGATGTAGAAACCTTCATGGTAGTGAATGAACCTCCATATGGCGGTTTGTTCAGGTTCGATATTAAATCAGATGGTTTACTCGATATACATCCTACTACTAACGCTGCTGATCCATGGCCAAACAATTTTGGATTCTGGTACGGTGATGGCTGGCACAAGTATGATGTCATTGCTTTTAATGGAAAATACGTTTTTCAAATTGCGCATGAAGAGGGCGAAACCTTGTATAGGAGCGCTTTTCAAGAGTTTACTGATGACTGGAGCACGTGGAATAGAGCCTCTACCATTTCAAGAGAAAACACCGGATTGAAGTTTGATCAATACAGAGCAGCTATGGTTATGAAAAACAGTTTGCTCATTGTTAATAAGGATGGCGATCTGATGGCCTATGCCATTGACGAAACAGGTAAACCGGATGCCGGTAAAAAAATCGGAAAAGGATGGAAGATTTACAAAAAGGTGGTAGCAACAGGAAATGACATATTAGCGGTAGATAATAAAGGGGACGTTTACAGATACACTATTGATCTTACAAAAACCACTAATGATGCTGATGAACCATAAAGTGTAAGTCTACTTCATTATAAATGAATTTATGAAATCAAATTATTTAAACCGCAAAATGTTAGTTTGTTTTGTCAAATACCATAAACCCAAACCTGGTGGTTAAGCATTTAAAATAACCCATTACATAATTGAAAAGCCGCCAGGTTAAAACCGGAGAAAGCATAAGTGTGATTGATAAAACCCTTTTGTTATGCATCGCCGGTTTTATTTTTAATACCATTATTAACATAAACAATAAAACCTTAAGCATGGAAAAGAGATTATTATTAAGCCTCATTTTTATTTTTAGTCTGATTGTAACTTTGGAGGTTTCTGCCCAGCCTATTTGGCAAATTGGAAATTATTCTTCGCAGCGCATATCAAGCTACGACCGTAGCGGCGCTAACGATGACGGCAACTGGAAAGATAAAATCAAACCCGGTGAAACCAGGACGATAGGCGATGTTAAAGGCCCGGGCATTTTTAAACATATCTGGATGACCATTGCAAGTAACGAACCTCAGCATCTTAAGAAAATTATTTTGCGCATGTATTGGGATGATGAAAAAACACCGAGTATGGAAACTCCCATTGGTGATTTTTTCGGGCTGGGACTTGGAAAATACTTTTTGTATGAATCTAAATTTGTTTCGGTAGGATCACAGCGAGCCCTGAATTGTAATTTTGAAATGCCATTCAAAAAATCAGCGAGAGTAACCGTAACCAACGAGGGTGAACAGGCTATCGACGCTTTCTATTATAATATAGATTGGGAAAAACATCAATCTCTTCCTGATAATGTTGCTTACTTTCATGCGCAATATCGCCAGGCCACGCCCACCAAGGGATGGACGACTGACTGGAAATATAATGGTGATCCACACATCAATAATAAAGAAAATAAAACAGGAGAAAACAATTATGTCATTCTAGAAGCTGAGGGCAAGGGCCACTTCATTGGTGTAACGCATAGTATTGTACAAAATCAGGGTGACTGGTGGGGAGAAGGTGATGAAATGATTTTTATTGATGGAGAAAAAGAACCACGAATTCACGGCACGGGTGCCGAAGATTATTACCTGGGCGCATGGTGCTATGGGGGATGCGGAATAAGTCCGTTCGGTCATGCCATGCCAACCTTTGCATACAGTGAATATGGTAACCCACTGAATGGAGGTGATGATCGGGGCGCGCACTGGATGGTGTACCGGTATCATTCTGAGTCACCGATTGTGTTTAATAAATCAATCAGGATGACTATTGAGCACGGACATGCCAATCATCGTTCGGATAATTATTATACAGTAGCTTATTGGTACCAACTCGAACCACATGCTCCATTTCCGGCTATGCCACCGGTCAAGGATCGAATACCCGAGATGGTAAATACCGATGGACCTACTATTGGAAAATAAAAATATCAGCCATTGATCAGATTCATTGTCTATAGTATTGTTGCATGCTTGCTCATTGTAAAAACCGGCTCTTCTCAGAATTGGCAAACCTTAGCACCACCTGTTGAAGGAGAGAAATGGGTTCGGCCCGCGCAGGATAAGGCAGCACAACCCATCTGGGGACATAGAGACGGAATGAGGGTAGGTTTGTCACCCTTGCCGGGCCCCAGGGGTCTTATTAGAATTTATACGCCCTATCTGGGTCATCGCAGCGATCGCATCATGAATTTTCTGGCCTTGGAGCCTATTGTGCGTGGTAGGGAGGAGAGAAGTTTTTCTGAGCTTGAAATGAGTAATCTGGATGATAAGCGCGGAAAAAGGTTTTGGTCGTCCAATGATTCACTGCAGGGTGAACCTCAAAATGTGCTTTTCCCTGC
>JBIQMB010000252.1:0-5700 GCA_044463745.1 Chitinophagaceae bacterium
AAACCGACTAAGAACATAACAAGCAAACAAGACTTTATAACGCGTTCAAAATTCATGTGAATCCAGAATACAAACACTTTTTAAATACAGATTGGTTATGCGGGAAAAAAGGAAAAAAAATATGAAAGAAAATGTCTCCATGCAACGCATTGATGAATATCCGGGTACATTCCGGCTTTTACCACGATTCGATCTCTTGCTAAGGAAAGAAAAATTTGAGAAACTACCAATTGAAGACAAGTTTATTAGGATGAATATCCGAAAACGAAGTAACTGTTATCTTGTGGATTTAGCCCTGCCGGGATTACAAAAAGAATATATTAATGTAGAAGCCGAAGGTAACAATCTGAAGGTATTTGTTGCTGTGGTTAAAGGACAAAAAGACGTTTCAAACAGGACTGTTTCTGATGCAGATAACTGTTATTTTAGGAAAATTGTTTTGCCGGAAGACGCTGAAGCTGCATTCGCGCAGGGACAATATGAATCCGGCTTGTTACATTTGTTTGTTCCAAAATCGGCCCATCCTATCCTGATATCTAATTGCCGCATTCCGATCTACTAAAGAGCCGAAGCATGAGTTTCCCATTCTCCTTCCCTTACCCGCCATACGATGAATATCAAAAGAAAGTTGCTTATTTCTGTATGGAGTTTGCCATTCATCAGCCGTTGAAAACCTATGCCGGCGGGCTGGGATTTTTAGCAGGCTCTCACATGCGGAGCACATGGGATCTTCGCCAGAATATGATTGGGATTGGGATATTGTGGAAGTATGGCTATTACGACCAAACCAGAAAACCGGACCAGGGGATGTATGTACTGTTCCAGGAAAAGACCTACGGTTTTCTGCAACCCACTGATTTAAAGTTCACGATTAAAATTTCTGGACAAACCGTTTTCGCCACCGCCTGGTACCTGCCCCCGAATATTTTCAATACCGCTCCCATCTTTTTTCTGAGTACGGATATGCCGGAGAATGACTACCTGTCTAAAACCATTTGTCACCGTCTTTACGACGCCAACCCTGAAACAAAAATCGCCGCGTCCATTCTGCTGGGAGAAGGCGGCGCTAAATTATTAGAGGCCATCCATTGGCAGCCGGATATTTATCACATGAATGAATCGCACGGGCTTCCGCTTGCATTTTATCTTTATGGTAAATATGGCAGCTTGTCAGAAGTAAGAAAAAGATTGCGGTTTACCAACCATACCCCTGAACAGGGCGGCAATGAAAAAACCAACTTATCGCTTCTGCAAAAATTTGGTTTCTTTAATGAACTGTCCGTTGAAGAAATTCAACGGATTAGCCGGCTTGATGGAAATTTGTTAGACCATACTGCAACGGCGATTTATATGTCGGGGAGAGTGAATGCCGTATCGGAGCTGCATAAAACAACACTAATGAAAATGAGAAAGGAATTAGAATCTGATGGCAAACTCATCTCCATTACCAACGCGCAGAATTTCAATTACTGGTCAGATGCAGAAATGTATAAAGCCCTGAATGCAAATGATGATGAAGCGTTGGCAAGCCGAAAGAAAATTTGTAAAAAGAATTTATTTGAAGAGGTGGCTGACCAGAACGGAGAAATGCTGGATGAGCATGTCTTCACTTTGGTTTTTGCAAAAAGATTTGGAGGATACAAGAGACCTGAATTGTTGCTAAACCGGATGGAACCTTTTGAAAAACTGGTTTTGGATGCCAGATATCCCATTCAGGTTATTTGGGCCGGAAAACCCTATCCGATGGACTATCCGGCAATTGCATCGGCTTGTCTGGTAGTCGGATGGCTGTTGCCCTACCTTCCTTTCGCGGGTAAAATTGGCTTTGAGCCCTTGCCTGCACACATTCTGGTTTTCATTCTGGCATTGGTATTTATCTATCTGTTTTTCGCTGAAATGGTGAAACGGATGATTCATCGTCTGCCCGCTGTTCGCGTTTAATCAATTCGTTCCGGCGCATAAATTGTTCTCACTTTCGCAGCAAAAACTAATAGCCGGTTTTGTATGGCTTCATTGAAATTTTCAGTTGTGAACTTTACTTTTTCAGATAATTTCGGACTCCAGGCTCTGTTGTCATCGTTTACAAGCGTAGTAGGAAAAGCTGCTGTGGTTTTAACCAGGCTTCCACCCAAATCCTGCGCTTCTTTCAAAATATGTACATACCCGTATTTTTCATTCTTTTTATCGTCACCCGTTTCGCAGGTTAACGCGAAATGAATATGCTGTTCTGACTTTCTGCATTTCTTGAGTGTATTTCTCAATGGAGAAACCAGCAAGCCGCCCCAAACCGGCCCTATGATGATGACGTCTGAATAACCGGCAAAATCTTTTTTTGAAATATTTGTCGGAATGCTTATCCGCATCAGCGAAAGTAGAAACAAGAAAATCAGATTGTTTATTACCGGCTTAATCTCCTTTATATCGGCGCTCAAAATCTTTGATAATTTTTCAGCAATAAATTTACTATTGCCTGTTTTGGAGTAGTATAAAATGATGAACTTTTTCATTAGTATCCTATTAAATTTTTTCAACGCAATTTGGCGTTGAATAGTAGAATGCAATGCCATCGTAAAAATGAAGAATGAAAAGGTAATAATAAATGACAATGGTCATTGTTGCTGATGAGAGTGATATTGTTTTAAGAAATAATGAGAGCTCACCATTCTATCTTCCTTTTTTTTACACGCCAATCTTAAAAACCGCTGGCAGTCCGGCTTTGGTCTATCAGGGAAGGTTGATGCTTGTCTAAAAACTGATTCCGCTAAGCAAGCCGATTCCTAATTCTACAATCGCAATATTCTCCTGGCCGAAAGGAGCTACATAGCGAAAGTTCTTTGCATTTAGCGCCCCCTCCTTATATATTTGGATCGCAATGCGCTGCGCTTAACTCTTCGGTTTTTAATCGGCCTTTAAATTAATCACGGGGTTTGTATTGGCTGCCTTCAAAGTTTGAGAGAAAACCGTTACCAGGCCAAGCGTCAATACAACCGCCAGGCTTATTATGATTTCAAAAGACCCTATAGGCGCATTATAATACTGTGCCTCTTGCAGTACCCATCCCATTAACAGGTAAACACCGGGAATAGTGACGATGCCGGAAATGGCCAGTAGCACAATAAAATCACGAGATAATAGATACGCCAGGCTCGCTGAAGAAGCGCCCATCACCTTTCGAATGCCAACTTCTTTAAGTCGGTTTTTGATCGTGAAAACGACGGTACCTAACAATCCTATACAGGCAATTGTAATGGCCAGCATTCCCATGAAGCCCCAGATTTTAATAATTTGATGGTAAGATGAATAAGCGTCACGGATCTTGTCGGAGAGAAATTCAGCTTTAAGCTTATCGCCTTTCCCTATAGATGTCCACGCTGCTTCCATTTCCATAAAGGCCTGGCTCCTGTCCGGTGATTGGAGATGACAATTCGCAAAGCGAAACCTTTCCGGTGCGTACTCGAAGAAAAAGTTTTCAATGGGAGATTGCAAACTTGCATAGTGGAAATCTTTTAATATTCCTATCACCCTCACTTTTCTTTTATCAGGCAATATCACCGTCTGATGGATCGCTTTAGAAATGTCCTCGGGGCTTAAATTTTTGGCAAATTCTTCATTGATAATGATAGATTGTGAGTTTATGCCGGCGTCGTTCCTAAAGTTTCTTCCCATTACAAGATGCAGACCCATGTTTGCTATAAAATATTCATCTACGGAGATCGTACTCACTTTTATGGAATCAGAATTGCCTGCACGCTTCACATACTGAACCGGCAAACTCCCGGTTCCCAGGGGCTGCGATGACATAGAGATGGCCGATACGGAGGAAAGCTTTCCAAATTCATTTTTAACCAATTGGGGATCTGCCCGTTGCAAATCAACGTTTAATATCTTTTCCTGATTGAATCCAAGATCATATTTTACTGAGTACCGATATTGTTGGGCCATAATTAATACGGCAAAAGTAAAACCCAAAGAGAGCATGAATTGTAGCGTAATAACCAGCTTCCGTAAGGAAAATAAACCGCGTGTTTTTGCTTGCGGCTCCTCCCCTTTTAAAGTTAACAGCGGACTGATCCTTGAAAAATAAAGTGCCGGAACAATGCCCGACAGAAAGCCAACCAGGATGGCGAAGAAAATGAACCCGACAAACGTGCCCAGGCCAGGATTTAGATCGATCATATCAGTTTCGTTGGTAAGCGACAGGGTTTCGTTGCGAATGATCTCAAAAAACCAGTAGGACAATACAACCGATAGAAGCATAATGATTGTGCTTTCTAGCACAAACTGAAAAAAGATATGTCTCTTTTTTGCACCCATTACCTTACGAACACCTATCTCCTTCATCCGTTTTAACGATTGAGAGATGGCGAGGCTGACGTAGTTGCTGCATGCCACAAAGAGAATGATTATGGGTAGAATTCCCATGAGTAAGATTTCCTGGTAGCTCCATTCGTTGCCCATGTCATTCTCAAGCTCGGGTCCCGGGACGATTTTGTCGAGCCGCTGAAGATTGAACGAAGCGTGGAACCCCTTCATTGTGTACTTCTCTTTCGCAACCCGCTTGAGGAAGGCCTCAACAGAAGAGGGGTGTGAGTTTGGAGCGAGCTGCAAATAAGCGTATGAATTGTAGAACTTATATCTGTCTTTTTTATTTTCTGTAAAAGACGAGCCGTAATAGGAGGTGAGGGTGGAGTAGGAAACCAAAATCTCGGCCTTCAGATGCGTGTTCTTCGGCATATCTTTCGCCACGCCGCTGACCATTACGTCACCGAACGGCTCGATGGATACAAACTGACCCATTGGCTCTTTTTTTCCAAAAATTCTGGTAGCTGCGGCCTCTGTAATAACCATCGTATTTGGATTTGTTAGTGCAGTGGCGGGGTCGCCTTCCAGTAACGGAAAATTAAACATAGATAGATACGCGGCATCTGCAAAGTATCCGCTTAAATGAACTTTCATTTCTCCATAACCTACCTCACGCGGAAGTGACCTTTGAATACGCACGACCTTTACTATACCGCTGGCATTGTCTTTCAGCAGTTGAGCGATGTCGGCGGGTGCAGATGCGAATGACGGGTTCTCATGGCTATCTTGTACGTGAGTGATTACCCGATAAATATGCTCTTTGTTCGGATGAAAGTTATCGAATTGAAAGACAAATACCACCATGGCAACGTATAGCAGGCTTAGAGACATGCCAAGTGCCAGGCCAAAGACATTTAAAGTTGTGAAGAATTTGTTTTTCGCAAGATTGCGGATGGCGGTCTTGAAGTAATTCTTGAACATGCCGGGGTACATCGCTTTTCTAAGCCAATTTTGAATTTTCCCGGTTGTATTATCATTAGAGAGTAATTCACTGGGCATAACCTTACTTTTCCACACAAGTTAAGACTGATCAGAAAAATGTTTACTAACAGATTTGATGAGCGGGAAATATAGAGCCCTGAGATATCTCTTTTTTTTTGAAATTTATAGTTGAAATAACAGTAGAACCGTGAATTTCAAAATGCCCCATTTAAAAAAATAAACGAGAGGCACCTAACTTGTGTACTTGACTCCGCCAGATTATGGCTCCGTTTGTTCTTTCTTTTGCGCTTTCTTATCCATCCACTTTTCTATCAAATCCGGCACCTTTTCAAATGCCGCGCTCATCCCTTTGCGGTTGGTGGCAGGAATAAAAGAAATCTGGTCTTGCCTTGTTAC
>JBIQMB010000253.1:0-5699 GCA_044463745.1 Chitinophagaceae bacterium
ATGGGTATGCTTAAGAATAATGCTTCTACAGAAGCGGGAGCATCAGGTATTCTGAATGCGCTTAATAAGCACGATGGCAGCATACTTGATAATCTTTCCGGATTCTTGGGTGCAGGAGACACCACCGACGGGAACGGAATATTGGGCCATATCCTGGGTGGAAAGCGAAGCACTGTAGAAAATGCAATCAGTAAGCAAACCGGCGTTTCGGCCGGAAAGGTGACAGGCATCCTGGCTTTGCTGGCACCGATTATTATGGGTTACCTGGGCAAGCAAACCAAAACCCGGGGCAATGTAAATGATAGTTCAGGTTTGGGCGGACTGTTGGGTGGCTTAATGGGCGGTTCCGGAAAGGGGGGAGGATTGTTAACGTCCTTATTGGATCAGGATGGCGATGGCAAACTCGACATCAATGATGCCATAGCTGCGGTCACCGGTAAAAAATCCGGCGGACTCGGCGGTATGCTTGGCGGGTTATTTGGTAAGAAATAGAGATGATTTTGTGTCCTCGCACCGTCTCTGTTAAGGACGCTGTACATACATCTTTATAGATCGGTTTTACTGCTCTATTCTTGATTTTATGTAAGAGAAATATTACTTACTCTGACAGTGTTTTTTAAACTCAGCATCCGGTACAGAGACAATGGGAGGAAATTGGAACCAACATCTTAAAGGTAAATCGGAATCTTTTCGTTTCCTTTTAAGTTTAATGGTATGCTAATTGGGTTATAGAACTTATCTTTAGCTTACTTTTGCACTACTTTTTTTAAATTTGATTTTATGAAAGTTAACCATTATTACACAGAAAGGTTTGTAAACCGCTACAAGCTAGACGTTAGTCTCTGGAAGGCTTTTATGAATTTCTTTGGCCTCTATCCAAACATATATGACGATGCAGTTAAATCTATAGCTAAAAAAACAACCCGAGAAGCTTTGATATCTGATGTTACCGCTATTAGAGATGACAGCTATAAGGTTATTGCTGAACATGAACTCCGGGATGTTAATCAAGCTCAATTAACCTACGCCGAACAAGAATAGAAAAACAAGGGCTCAAACAAAAAATAAATGCATCTGTGGCTCAACATCAAAAACCATCCGAACGGAGGCAAAACCCGCATCAACGAACGCAACAACTTGAGTTTTATCAAGGGTTAATTCCTCATCCTGATATGATGGAGAAATATAAGAAAATTGACCCATCATTGCCGATGCGAATAGTTCAATGGACGGAGGATGAAGGAAATCATAGAAGAAAAATGGAAGGCAGGATTGTTAAGAACTCCTATAATACTGTAATATGGGGATATGTTTTGGGATTCTTATGCGTTTTTCTCATCTCTTTTCTTTGCTATCTGTTCATGATTAATGGCAACCCGCGCGAAGGAATGTGGATTGCGTTGCGTTAGCCATAGTTTTCGTTTTGCGAAAAGTACCAAAGGTTGGCAAGCCCTCATAATTCGCAATGAAATTTTCAGGAACATACCGTGGATACTGAGAAGAGGGAAATGTTTTTCCTCGCAGCGACTCTTTTAATGACACTACGCATTCGTTCTATGCCGGAAGAAATATAATATCCTCCCAAGTTTTTTTGAACTCAGCATCCCGTACGGAAGCATTGTGAGGAAGGAAGAGTTTTCCTTGGAAAAGGTTGATGATTTAATTTACTGAACTATATTGCAGTTTCAAATCACCGTTTAATCCTTATGAAAAAACTACTTGTTATCGCTCTTGTGCTTTTTACCACAAATGCACTTGCTCAGAGCGACTCCCTGCGAAACGCAATTCTGCAATATCGGGATACAACCCTTTTATTGGTTACCAATGGCCGTCAAATGCTGAGAGAAAAGCTGCTGAACGGCCGGTATGAGGAGGTCAGGGATCTTTCATTGTACTTGCTCGATTATTCGGATGAAGAGAATGTTGTTGTTTTCAATTTTCCGGAATATATTTTTCTTTTATACTGGGCTCAGGATTATCACAAATTATTTCCGGAAGTCAGGAAACAGCCGGCTTCAGATTTGGTGATGGGTCCTTCTAAAGAGGTTGTGGTAAAACCCGACAATCGGTTGCTTGAAATTCTCGCGGAAAAAACCCGAATGTCATTACCATTTTTAAACTCGCTTATTGATCAGTCAGGGTACACCATGATGGAGAGAGATTTTCTAAAATTAAATCTCAAAAGTATGCTTAGGGCATTCTTTAATTCTCCTGAAATAACGGATTCTCTAAATGTTTTATCAAATGAATTTCTTCAGAAATACCCTCAAAGTGAATATATAGATTTTGTAAAGAAAAATATAAGGCAGGAATATGAACGAGCCGATTGGAGCTGGGGCGTCAACCTGTACACCGGGTATGGATTTATCAATAAGGGTTTGAAAAAAGATTTTACCAATAACATTCCCCTTGGTCTTTCATTCGATGTCGGGTTTAAAAACCTGCAACTTTATTTGCGATTACAAGCCGGTTTTGCTTTTACCCAACATGATATAACCTATGATTATGGTGTGTGGAAAAAAGGTGCACAGGTAAGGGCTTATATGGCTGAAACCACGTTGGGCTATAAAGTGTTTGAAAATAAGACTCTCAGTTTATCGCCTTTCGTCGGGTTTTCGGGGATGGAAATTTCACCCACAGATCATGATCTGGAAAAAACGCCGGAACTCAAGCAAGCCACGCTACGTTTTACAGGTAATTACGCAGCGGGACTGAATGCCAACATTAAGCTAAGTGTAAGCCTGGACCGCATGTATTTTCATGATCAGGAAAACACCGTCTATTTGCAATTGCGATATGCATATCATGCGGCTAATTTTGAAAAGAAGTATGGCATAGATGGTAACATGCATACCATTACCATCGGCATCGGTGGCATGACCCGAAGGGTAAAGAGAGCTTACTAATATTGGGTGCTCAATAAAAATATAGGCCTTAGAGAAAAGCGGAAGGCTTTATGAAGGAAGTTGGGGATATTACCGGCGCGAGCGTCGCGCTTGTGCTCTTATCAGGCGCAAGCAGTCTCGCTTGTGACGTTAATGTAACTGCAGTTTTGAGTACGACCGGCTCTTTGCCACCTAAGAATCTCTTTTACTGGTTCAAGTGTTCCAACGAAGTTGGGCCACTTGAATCAATTAAATCGACCGGTTTGTAACCGGTTTAAAAATAACTATGGGTATGGAGACTCGTGTACTTTACCGTACTCTGATTACATCTGTACCCTGAGTCTGAATCTCGAACCAGCTTGCACCCAATCTGTCAAGTTTTCCAATCCGATAAAGCCGTGCACAACCTGACAGATTCTCCTCTTCCAACCTCAAGCGCAAGCGTCGCGCTTGTGCCCTCAATGGAACAACCGGCTTTTTCTACTCTATGATTCTTTACTTTTGCCGCCATCAACATGAAAACAAAATATCTTTTAGCCGTATTGCTTCCCTTGGCTTTTAACCGGGCATATTCGCAGGAAATAGAGCTCAATCCTGTAACGGTATCGGCTTCGCTAAGCCAAACGAGACTTTCAGAAACCGGTCGCCATATCACCATTATTAAAGGTGAGCAATTCAAGAATCTGCCCGTGCATTCGCTGGATGAACTTCTGCGGTATGTACCGGGCGTGGAGGTTCAGTCACGCGGGCCGATGGGTTCACAAAGTGATATCGTATTACGTGGCGGCACATTTCAGCAGGTGTTGGTGATATTAGACGGGCTCCGGATCAATGATCCGAATACAGGACATTTCAATGGATACATTCCGATAGCGTCTGAAGAAATAGAAAGAATAGAAATTTTGAAAGGAGCATCCTCTGCCATTTACGGGCCGGATGCTGTGGGAGGCGTCATCCATGTTATTACGAAAAGTTTCGTGGCTTCTGGCGGTGAAGATAAAGTAAATGGTTCGGGCGGAATAACCATGGGAGAATATGGATTGCTGACGGGTGATGCAGGTTTGTTTTTTAATAAAAAGAAATGGTCGGTTGGTGGTGGAATAGCCACCAATAACGCAAAAGGCATCCAGCAACGTGGGATCAAAGGATATTTTTATAATACCACAGCCTCTGTTTCGGCCAATTACCGAATGAATCAAAAGTGGAACATGGCATATCGGCTGGCTTTTGACAACCGCGATTTTGCAGCGCAGAACTTTTATACTACCTATACTTTTGATACAGCGTCAGAGAAGGTTTCTTCCATGTGGAATCAGATCAGGATAGCAAGGCAAACGAAGAAGCAAAGCTTCATCCTTGATGCCGGATTTAAAACGGTGAATGACCGGTATCGGTTTACGCCGACAGCGGTACCAAATTCTAATAAATCAAACCTGTTTCAGGTACTTGGGCAGTACCATCATAAGGTATCCATTCAGTCAACACTGGTAGCAGGAGTTAATTATCAGCGAAAGGAAATTAAATCAAATGATCGGGGAAATCATCATTTGTTCACCGTTTCTTCATTTTTATCGCTTACGCAAAAGTTAGGCAAGACCACCACGATAAGGCCATCGATGCAACTGGTGATGTATGAAAGATCGGATGCAGAACTGGTTCCTCAGATTGATTTTGTACAAAAAGCAGGTCGGGTAAGTTTTCGCGCCGGAGCGGGAAAGACCATCAGGGATGCGGATTTTACCGAGCGATACAACAATTATAATAAGCCGGTAGTGCCATCGGGGTCTATAGGAAATCCGGATTTAAAAGCAGAACGATCATTTAGTTATGAAGGAGGGACAGATTGGTTTTTAAAAGATTTTTTGAAGTTATCCGGAACGTTCTTTCAACGTTATCAGCGCCGGGTTATTGATTATAGCACCACCTCGTATGCCGACATGCCGCGGAAGGATAACCTGGTACCGGGCGGGGTTTACGCGCTGGCTAAAAACGTAGCCGAACTGAATACTACAGGTGTGGAAGGAGAAATACAGTTTTCCAGGATGATTGATTTGCGGAGCCGGTTAACGGCAGGTGCAGGCTTTGTATGGCTAAACAGTGAATCTTCTGAAAGCAAGCCTTCTTTTTATATTTCTTCTCATGCCAGAATGCTGGCAAACTTTTCGGCCGTGTATCAACTTGGTGCAATAACCCTGAGCGTAAATGGGATTTATAAATTAAGAAAACCACAGAGTGCGCCCGGTATTCATGCGGTTATCACACGTGATTATTTTGTATTTAATGCCCGTGCAGCCTATGCCTTTTTTAATCAGACCCTGATGGTATATGCTCAGGCGGATAACGTCTTTGATAAAGAGTACAGCGATCTTTTAGGTTCGGTTATGCCGGGCAGATGGATTTCCGGCGGAGTGCGGTTTTCGCCAGGAAGGCATTAAGAGCTATTGCCACCAAGGCACTAAGTCACTAAGTATCACAAAGGGTTTTTCTTCGTGTTTCTTTGAGTCTTCGGGTCTTTGTGGCAATACGCCACCAAGGCACTAAGTCACTAAGTTTCACAAAGACTTTCTTCGTGTTTCCTTGAGTCTTCGGGTCTTTGTTGCTATTGGCCACTAAGTCACTAAGTCACTAAGTTTCACAAAGGTTTTCTTCGTGTTTCCTTGAGTCTTCGGGACTTTATGCCTATTGACCTTTTTATCCTTTTATAATTAACCGCCATCAATATTATTAAATAGAAATCCGTTTGACAATCGCTTAATGGATTCCTTATTTTGGTGGTATTGCTTCAATGCATCTGATAGCTGTTTTTCAACCTGG
>JBIQMB010000254.1:0-5697 GCA_044463745.1 Chitinophagaceae bacterium
ATTACTTGTTCCGGGATTAAAACAATTTGCAACAACTTTTTTCCATCCTCCGGCTATTACAGGTTAATTCATGAAGTCGTCATATTAACACTCTTCCATTAATTTAATCTATTAAATGGCTGATATGGTGTTTAACATGACTGACTTTTCTAAAAGCAAGTTGCCATTCTTCTTGCTGGCAGTCCGGGGAATCAAATGAATAGAAACATCCACGGAGTGCTGACATAAAATGCCTCCTGCTTTTAATACAGATCATACAAAGGAGATATTCGTAAAGTTCCTCTCCTGTTTCATAGCTGATAAGTCATCAGCTCTTCATGCATGATTAAATTTCAATATCCTGCTACAGGTTTCCCCGGAAAGGGATTACGAAGATTTACAAAACAACTTTTGGTTGATCTGATTCATTTTCTGTACCATCTAATATCAATCAAAATGAATACAAAATTTTTAATTTTTTACACATTATCATTCATTATCGGATCGGCCGGTTATGCACAAACATATATCTTAACCGGCCGCATCACAGATATTCAATCGCAGGAACAGATCGCAGGAGCGACTGTTCAAAACCTCGGCGGGCAGAGTGCAGTTGCAGACAACCAGGGCAGGTTCAGGATCATAACCGGTCGGCGATCGGGCACATTACAAATTTCTGCTGCGGGGTATCATTCCAAACTTGTTGAATACAAAAACGATAGCTCCTTCCTTAATATCCTGATGGAAGCCGATGTAAAGACGTTAAATGAAGTACGAATCACCGCTTTTGGAGACGGAAAAAGACTCAGGCAAACAGCCGGAGGCATTGCATATCTAAGCCGATCTCAGATTCATCAGGGAGACGGCACCTCGATGCAGGAGGCAATGAACAGCGTTCCGGGCGTCAGGATGGATCACAGCCATGGCGAGGATTCAAAAATTTCTATTCGAGGCGAGGGTATCAGGTCGCCCTGGGGTAACCGCAATATTAAGATATATGTAAACGATATCCCTCTCACAGAAACTGACGGCACCTCAAGAATAGAAGCCCTTGATGTGAGTGCTATAGGCAGTGCCGAAATTATTAAAGGACCGGCATCAAGCCTGTATGGAGGAGGCGCTGGAGGTATAATCAAATTTTATTTAGACAGAGCACCTTATCAGGAACAAAGTATAGAAGGCTCTGTTACAGCGGGTGATTTCGGTTTAAACAGACAGGTAGTCACATATAGAAACGGGGGTCAAAAAATGAACAGCTATATAGCAGTCGGCAGACAACATACCGAAGGATATAGGGAACACAGTCGCGATGACAGAAATTTTGTTGCCGGTAATTTTCAATGGTTCCCTTCTTCCAAAAGAACCATAACGATGCTCGTAAACCGTACCACTCAGAATGCGTTAATTCCTGGTGGAATAACCGGAGCACAGGTTACAGAAAATCCAAAATCAGCAGCATTCGAATATGTTGACAAAAACGCAGGCCGGGATCATAAGTGGACCCGAATCGGTGTCGGTCAGAAGTATGATTTTGACGATCGCCTTAGTAATTCTTCCAGCATTTTCACTTATTTCTACGATCTTCATCATCCGCTCCCTTTTGGTATTATCAATAGCACATATCAGAGCTTTGGCGGCAGAACGCGATTTGATTATAGACCCGATTTTTCGGTGATGCCTACAACTTTTACCCTTGGCGGTGAATTTACTCAGGCCTTTAATATGGGTAACATATATTTTAATAATCGCGGTACAGAAGACGGGCTGATGAGCAATACAGACTACCGTAACACCGGCTACTCTGTATTTTTTCAGTCTGAGAGTAAAATTGGTACAATCACTGATTTTACTTTTGGCATCAGCATCAACGGGCTGACTTACCGGGCATATGACCGCCTGAAGCCTGTCAGAAACGGATCTAAGAAGTTCAATGCCCAACTGGCACCTCGCGTCGCCCTGAGCCATCATTTCAGCAAGTGGGTTAGCTTGCATGGGAGTATTAGTTTAGGTTTCACAAATCCCGCGAGCGATCAGATCCAAAATCCTGACAGAAGCATCAACAGAAACATTCAGGCGGAAAGAGCCGTTAATTACGAATTAAACGTAAAAGGAAGTTCCCACGACTCCAGATTGGGTTATGATCTGGCACTATTCATTTTGAACATGCGCGATGAACTGATCGGCCAGTCGCTTCCCTTTGGCATAAATGTATTTCACAATGCAGGAAAAACAAAACATGAAGGTGCTGAACTGGGGGTTACCTACCGGCCGCTGAAAGAAGGCGACAACAAGTTTGTAAGCAGCTTATTTCTTAATTCGGCTCTTACCTATTCTCATTTCAAATTTGTTGACTATAAAATATTAGATGAAAATGGAAATACTGCTGCAAAATATGATGGCAACCCTTTAACAGGCATTGCGCCCTGGATGATCAGCAGCAGCGTCAATGTGGAAACCATAGCAGGTTTGTATGCGAATTTAAGCTTGTTTTTTAACGACCGCTATACGCTAAACGATGCAGCTACAGATTATAATCCTTCTTATACCATTGTAAATGCCAGAGTCGGGATTCGAAAAAGAATTAATGAACGGATTGGCATTGATTTTTATGGTGGAGTACAAAACATACTGAATAAAAAATACAGTTCTTTCACTGAAATCAATACGGCTGACAACAATGGTGCACCTGCGTATTTCAATCCCGCTTTACCCATAAATGGATATCTGAGTCTCAGTTTAAAGTATTTTTTAACCAACAATTAATCCCAAATAATGAAAATCATAATAAAAGAAACTATTCTTTTTACATTGCTTACTCTTTCAATTACATCTTGTAATCAACAGCATAAGAAAAACACCAGTGCCATCTTAACCTCTGGCATCAGTTTGCTCTCTAATCCTTCACGTGCGGCTTCGTGCGTATATCTGACAGTAGATGAAAAGAGCAATCCTATTGTGAGCTGGATGGAAGAAGATAGCTCAGGACGAAAATTATTCCAATTTGCCAGATGGGATACCTCAAAAAATAGATTCCAAAGCGCTATTGTGATTCCGATTGCAGGAAACAATGTGGCCCTACATGAAGAAGGTATGCCCAAAATAGCAGTTAGAGAAAACGGCAGTATCGTTGCCATTTATGAAGTGTCTATTCCGCAGGAGGGACAAAAATGGGGAGTGGGCGATATTTTGTATACACAGTCAGATGATCAGGGGAGAACCTGGTCAGCTCCCAAGTCGGTAAGCACACAAAAGAGATATAATTCATCCTTATCTTTTTCAGGCATTACCCGATTAAGCGACGGCCAGATTGCGGTAGCATGGTTAGATGGTAATCTTATAGGTTCCGATCAGCCCGGCAGACCCGTCATGTTTGCACGTACTTACGAGGGTAAAGGTTTCAGCGAACCACTTTTGATCGACTCCCTGGCATGTGAATGCTGCAGAATTTCTTTGGCGGCTGGGCCATCCGGTCAGATTGCCATTGCATACCGCGATTTACTTCCTGGAAACACAAGAGACATTTCCCTTAGCATTTCATCAAATGGAGGCGCCTCATTTGCGGCCTCTACCGATTTCAGTGGCGACAAATGGCAAATAGATGGTTGCCCGCATGCAGGGCCTCGTCTCTCTGTTTCAAATGGCAAAATATTTACCACATGGTACACAGGTGGCAGCTCACCCGGCATTTATTATGCATCAACAGATATGCAGGGCAAGTTGCTTGAAAAGCAAAAAGCAAACCCTGATGCACGTTTTGCAGATATCACTGTTACCGGTGACAAATTTGCAATCATCGCTTCCAATGAAAATTATCCCGATGGCGATTCAATTTACAGCAGAATCGTATTAACCAGCATTAAAAAAAACGGTTTGTTTAGCAAGCAGATAACCTCACCCGAAAAGCATGGAACCTTTCCGATGATTCAAATGTTGAATCCTCAAAATCTATTAATTGCATGGCGGGATGGTAATAAAATTTATTATAGCATTCAAAAGACTTCGAGTATTGACGACAGAGTTGATATGGAAAAGCTTTCACTCCCTTCGATACATGAAAAAATACCAGAGATAATGAAAGATATGCATCATTAATAATGATTTGAGATAAAGCGTTCTTATGTTTTCAATAATCATGAAATAACGAGTTCTGATATTTTTTGATATTTTGAAAAAATATCCAACATTGTCATTAAGAAACGACAATAAGCGAATTTTTGGGTGGCGACTATTGAGTATAACCAACCCAAAATTGTTTAGCCCGCTTTTTGAGGTCGTTGCTTCAACTACTGCCTTTGATGAATCCATAAGAAAAATTTGATCTATGAATAAGGATAATGTTTTGATGAGACAATTTCAACCGCAGTCACTGGCTGAGGTTGTGAAGTTCACCATGCCGGCGGCGCTTTTGGCTATGTTTTTTGATGCGGCGATTGGCCACGCCATGTTATGGGGCAATGACCCTTACTGGAGCTACTGGATAACCGACGCACTATTGATGGCTACCGTTTTTGGTTTTGGAACCGCATTCATCGGTGTAGGTGCAGGTCGCGGTGCCATACTTACCGCTGTGCACATTTTTTTACTAACCACCTATTATTGGCTTCTTTCGCCCATTGGCCTGCCTTCTCATGCTGAATGGCTCGACCTGGAACGCACCTGGGTAACGGGAATTCCGGTACATTTCTGTGTTTATTATCTGGGGTATCTGTCAGCACTTTGGTTTTGGCAACGCTACAAATTAAAAAATTCCACGCCTCAAAACGGAGAAAAAATTTCGAGTAAGCCCAAAAAAATAGTAACGGTGGCACTGGTGATGGTTATCGTGATCGTCATTTTACTGGGAGCCATTCAGTGGGTGATAAAGGGAGATTTTCCAGGTGTACAATGGTTGATTGTTCGCATTGCCATTGCATTTCCCTTTACCATTGCCTGGTGGTATGTGCTGGGATCTGATTTGAAAGCCAATATCGGTGGAGGAGTCATGCTCACTTTTCTTTTCACGAATTACACTCATTATCTGGGTCCAGTGGGGCTTCCCAATCCATCCTTGCGTCTCTTCGAAAGAAACTCTCCCCCGGCCAATGTTTATTGGTTGTCTTATCAGGATGAGTTTTTTATTCTCCTGCCTATCTTACTCCTCATCTGTGTAACTGCTTTCTTTGTTTCTAATCGGTTCTTACCGAAAGATCCTGCTGCAGGCGAAGTCAGCCCCAACAGAAAAGAAAACATGCGTGGCCTGTTGATCGGCGCCATGGTGTTGTTGGTTATTGTGGGTTTCTTTGCTTTCAAATACACAGGAACGAAGGCCAATACAGTTACCCTTTCTTCTGACGAGCCGGCGCTCATCGAACAAGGCGTGCCATTCTCATCTGATTTTAGAGATGCGACAGCAACCATTCATGCGGTGGTAGAAGATGTAAACACACACAGAACCCCGTTGCCGCCTCATGATAAGGTTGATATTGATGTAAATTACACACAGGAACCGGGCAATGATTTTGTAATAAAGGCAACTACCCCTATGGTATCTGATCCGCAGGGCAGATATACCACCTTTAGCGGTGTTAGTTTTGATGTGTGGATTCATGGACGAAGCGGAATTGGAAGCACTAAAATACCGGCGACACATGCACAGGTAGCTATTTTTGCCCTGGCCGATATATCGTCAAATGGGCAAACCATAGCATCTGGTGTTCCATTGCATCTTATGATAACCGA
>JBIQMB010000255.1:0-5691 GCA_044463745.1 Chitinophagaceae bacterium
ATGGAAACACCCGTGGTCGCAATCTGATGCACAATGCCGGCACTGCCGCAGCTTACGGGTTAACCAAAGAACAGGCTTTGACGGCCATCACCCTTAACTCTGCCAAAATTTTAGGTATCGATAAAAAAACAGGAAGTATAGAAGAAGGAAAGGACGCCAATATTGTAGTTTGCAAGGGCGACATTCTGGACCTGGGCCAAAGCATAATTGAAAAGGCTTTTATACAGGGAAGAGAAGTCAGCCTTGATAATAAGCAAAGCCAACTGGCAGAGAGATACGAGCACAAGTATAATATTAAACTGGAGTAATTCTTTTTGTTAGCAATGAAGAACAAAAGCCTCTCTCACAAGGAGAGGCTTTTTATTTTATGGCGATAGAACTAAACTGGATGAAAGATATCGGGTTGAACTCACGAATTTTTTCGTAAAGTTTTTAGCCGGGGTAAACCAGCTTGTTACAAAAAGCATTCGTTCGAAATTGATTACAACTAACTCATTTCACATCTTCATTTCGTACACAAATACCTTTGTGAAACTTCGGGTCTTCGTGACTTAATGGCAACCTGTACGCACGCAACACAACTTTCATACACCCTTTGTACCACAAGTCCGACGTCTCATATCCTAAGGACAGGAACCAAGCGGTTTCAAGTGCCAGCGGCACGACCCTTTGGTAGAAATTTATTTACGAAACCCCTTTAGTCCCGTAGGGACGACCTTATTGTTTAGAGATGAGATAATTTTCGAAATTTACATTCCTCCAATTACAGTTCTCAGGAGTCCTGCTCGTCGCAGAAGAACAGGGGCAAATTTTTCGACATGGTTAAACATCTTTTATGTATTTGCTTTGGTTTTGCTCGCCATCTTTGATACATATGGATTTAAACCTACCCAACCGGCATTCGATTTCGTTTTCGCGCGGAAATAAACAAGTCCCAAGGACTTGATATAAATAACCTCCGGTGAAACCGGTGGTGACATAGCTCTCAGATAACAACCCTAAAAGAGGTTAAATAGTTCATGGATAAATAACAAATTTGTCTATCTGGAAAATCAATAGCAAAAATCGCATTTCTACCTTTGTGATGCTTTGGGTCTTTTAACTTCGTGGCTACTGTAAGCATTGATCTCAATTGTCATTAGTCTCTCGCTACAAGTCCAAAGGACTTGAATATAGATAACCTCCGGTGAAACCGGTGGTGACATAGCTCTCAGATAACAACCCTGAAAGGGTTGAACATTCTGAGTTTATTCTGTAGCCTTAAGGATGCTTTCCTTTTCACGCCTTCCTTGAATGCGCTTCTTTAAAAAATAGATAATAATTATCGGCGGTAATTCATTTTTACCAAATAAAACAAATATTTGCGTAAATAATATTTTGATGAAAAAAATACAAAATTGGATTCTACTCCTAACCCTTGCATTCAGCCTAAACACCTTCGCTCAAAATAAAACACCAGGTTCTAAAACCGCACCTGACAACTGGCACCTGCTTGATCAAAAAACTTCAGGTTTCTACGGCATTAGCCTGGATAAAGCATACGAGCTACTTAAAGGTAAAAAAAGCCAAAAAGTGTTGGTAGCCGTTATTGACAGCGGAATAGACACCACGCATGAAGACCTGAAACCCGTGCTCTGGCGCAATCCGGGAGAAGTACCGGGGAATAAAAAAGACGATGATAAAAACGGATATGTCGATGACTATTACGGATGGAATTTTCTGGGAAATCCGGATGGCAGAAATTTAAAACAAGACTCGTATGAAGCAGCCCGTGTTTATTGGACAATGAAGCAAAAATTTGACAATGAAGCTGTAGATACCAGCGCTATGACCCGCATGGAAAAATACGAATATGACATGTGGAAAAAAGCCGAAGATGATGTACTCAACGGAGTAAACCAGATGGAACTCAACATGATTCAGAGAATGCTCCCGATTCTTTTAAAAGGAGACAGCGTCATCTCTGCAGATTTGAAAAAGAAAGAATACAACGGTAATGATCTGAAAGGATATACAGCTACCACACCCGAAGCAAGGGCCACTGCATCTATTCTGCGAACCATTCAGCAAATGAATAATAGTGAAGACATCACCAATGAGCAAATAATCAATGACTTTCAGGGCCAGGTAAGAAAAGCGGAAGCGGCCACTACCCCACCCGAATTGTTCAGACAAAATATCGTGGAGGACGATTATAATGACTTCGCCGATCGTTATTACGGCAATTCGGATGTAATGACCGGAACTCCTACACACGGCACCCACTGTTCAGGAATTATTGGTGCCGTGCGCAACAACGGAAAAGGAATGGACGGCGTAGCTGACAATGTTGAGATCATGATGCTGCGTGCTGTACCTGATGGTGATGAGCATGATAAAGACATTGCGTTGGCCATTCGCTATGCGGTAGATCAGGGCGCAAAAATCATCAGCATGAGTTTTGGTAAAAGTTATTCGCCACAAAAAAACTGGGTGGATGATGCTGTAAAATATGCGGCTGAGCACGATGTATTGCTGGTACATGCTGCAGGTAATTCAGCCAAAAACCTTGACTCAAGCGATAACTATCCTTCGCCGGTTTATTTATTTAATGAAGGTGAAGCAAAAAATTATATTACAGTAGGGGCGAGTGGGGATCCGACAAACGGAGGGTTGACAGCCAGTTTTTCGAATTACGGCAAAAATAGTGTGGATGTATTTGCTCCCGGAGTCAATATCTACTCTACCCTGCCCGGCGGAAATACTTACGGCAAATTGAGTGGCACAAGTATGGCTGCTCCGGTGGTTTCCGGCATCGCTGCTTTATTGTTAGAATACTTTCCGGACCTGAGTGCCGAACAACTTAAATACGTTATCGAAAAATCAGTAGAACCTGTTACAGAAAAAGTTATTGTGCCGGGTACTCAAGGATTGGATCCTGAAATGGTGAACCTCTCGGATATTAGCAAAACAGGTGGTTTGGTTAACGCATACAATGCCGTTAAACTGGCCATGACCATTAAAGGAGAGAGAAAGAAATAACTTACATTCGAAAATTTGATTAAGATAAAAAACAGAGCTAAGCTCTGTTTTTTTTTTGATGCCGACTTGATCTGATATATAATTTCTTTTACTAACCGAGGCAGAGCCGGAGTTCTGTTTTCTCTGAGGAGTGATTTTTTTATTGACGTTGTCTTGTCCTTCCAAACCCACCGGCATAGGTCAAAATTATGAACTGACGCAGTCTATCGCTTCCGGGGGAATAATCGTTTCGGGAACCATAGTGGAAGATGTCAGGGGTGAATAATATGATTTTTTTATTGACGCTGTCTTGTCCTGGCGAACGAAAACAGGTCAATAAAAAAGCTGCCCCAAAATAGAGGCAGCTATTATCCAAATTCAGAAACTACTATCCGGATTTAAGTCTTAAAATATTTTAATAGCGATAGCTAAAGAGGGCTAAATAGATTCATTCAGTTTAGCATATTCTATTTTCAAATGATGATAACAATCTTGGGTTGATGAAAGATATTAGGTGTTTAATAGAGTCGATTTTCGTTAGCATTTGATTGATTAGGTGCAATATAAAACGATGGTTTGGCTTGCTTATTTTATGCAAAAGAAAAAAGAGTAAATCTACGAGTGGAGATAATTTAGATTTTATTAAACAGCAAAGAAGAAAACCTTCGTACAATTTCCAATCCCTCTCTTTCTTAAGGAGCCATAACAATTCAGTGCTATATTTATTATTCATATTTAACGAGAATACTTCCAGAACATCTACAAAAAAAATGAAGAACGAAAGTCCTCCTGACCGAATATCCTCTACATCGAAGGACGCGGATAAAAAAAGAAGAAACCAATACCGGAAAAAGCGTAATTTTCCACATTCAAAACTTAATTAACTCTTTCATGAAAAATTTGTTTCTCTGTTCATTCATTTTGTTTTTTATATCATGCAATGATTCTAAGCAAGCGATTGATCTGCTTATCATAAACGGTACGGTTTATACGGTCGACAGCGCTTTTTCCAAAACGGAAGCCATCGCCATTAAAGATGGAAAAATCATTGAAACCGGCACCACTGAAGCATTAGAAAAGAAATACAATGCGAAGGAAACACTGAACGCAGAGGGGAAATTTGTTTATCCGGGATTTATTGATGCGCACGCTCACTTTGCCGGTTATGGACAAACCCTTGAAGAAGCGGATCTGGTAGGCACAAAAAGTTGGCAACAGATCGTTGACATCGTAAAAGATTATGCAGCCACTCATAATGAGGGATGGATAACAGGAAGAGGATGGGATCAAAATGATTGGGATGACACTACCTTCCCTAATAACACTTTGCTTAATGAAATGTTTCCAGACCGGCCTGTAATTCTTGGCAGAATTGACGGGCATGCTGCCATAGCCAACCAACACGCTTTAGATCTGGCTGGAGTAAAACCTGGCGACAAAATAGAGGGCGGATCCGTGGAAGTAAAAAACGGAAAACTCACGGGTATTCTGATTGACAATGCCATTGGCCTGGTAAGATCAAAGATGCCTGCTCCTACTGAAAAACAAATTACCGATGCCTTGCTTAAAGCGCAGAAAAATTGTTTCGAACAAGGGTTAACCACCATTCATGATTGCGGTTTATCTTATCAGATGGCCGAGCTAATCGACCGACTTCAAAAGGATACAAAATTAAAAATGAAGCTCAATATATTGCTAAGTGATAGTGATCCGAATTACAAATGGTTGTTTGAAAAAGGAAAAATTAAAACAGACCGGCTCTCCGTTCGCGGATTCAAAGTATTTGCAGACGGAGCATTGGGAAGTCGCGGTGCATGCCTTATCAAACCCTATTCGGATCAACCGGGGTGGGTAGGCTTTCTGTTGAGTTCGCCCGAGCACTTTGATTCGGTGGCCAATATCATTTATCAAAACGGAATGCAGATGTGTACGCATGCCATTGGTGATTCGGGAAATAGAACCCTATTGAATATTTATGCAAAATACCTGAAGGGTAAAAACGATCTTAGATGGCGTATTGAGCATGCACAGGTTATTAGTCCTGACGATTTTAAATTATTTGGTGAAAACAGCATTGTGCCTTCCATCCAGCCAACGCATGCTACTTCTGATATGTATTGGGCGGAAAAAAGACTTGGGCCCGAAAGAATAAAGGGAGCTTATGCAAACAAGGACTTACTTAACCAAAACGGCTGGGTTGCCCTTGGCACTGACTTTCCGGTCGAAGATATTTCGCCCATGAAAACCTTTCTGGCTGCGGTATTTCGCCAGGATGCTGAAGGGTATCCTCAGGGTGGATTTCAAATGGAAAATGCACTGTCAAGAGAAGAAACGCTGAGAGGCATGACCATCTGGGCGGCTAAATCGGCTTTTGAGGAAAATGAGAAAGGAAGTCTTGAACCGGGCAAATTTGCAGACATTGTTATTTTAGATCAGGATATTATGACCATCCCGGAAAATAAAATACTGTCAACCAAGGTGTTTACGACCATCGTAAATGGCGAGAAAGTTTTCGGAAAATAACATCTGCGGTTAGCAATAGCGAAACGTACAGTTGACGTTATCTTTTTTAAAAAGACTGAAGTCTTTAATAAACACAAACCTCATAAAAAAAGAGAGCAGGCCTCAATGGACACTGCTCTCTTTTTATTAATAATATTCCCCGGGAATAAACTCCCTAAATCGATATTA
>JBIQMB010000256.1:0-5684 GCA_044463745.1 Chitinophagaceae bacterium
AGTCAGTTTATAATGGCCACCCATTCACCCATCCTGATGGGAATTCCGGGAGCATGTATTTATGAAATAACCGGGTATGGCATCAACCGGGTCGCATTTCAGGATACAGAACATTATCAGATCACCAAAACATTTTTAGAAAACCCTGAGTTTTATCTTAGGCATTTGTGATTTTAAAATCTTTTCTTTCAACACCTGTTGGCGTCCGAAGCGAGGGTTGTGCGTTGGCGGACCCGACAGCGTTTGAAAGAAAAATAATTTACTAAACCATTCACGCTGTCCTGTCTTATCAGACGAGAACAGGTGAATAATCTTTCAACACCTGTTGGCGTCCGAAGCGAGGGCCCGTGCATTGGCGGACCCGACAGCGTTTGAAAGAAAAATAATTTACCCAACCATTCACGCTGTCCTGTCTTATCTAATGCCGAGCCATTCACGCTGTCCTGTCCTATCAGACGAGAACAGGTGAATGTTCAGACGAGAACAGGTGAATGTTCAGAACCCCAAACCTTTCATTACTTTTGCCGGGATAAAAAATTTTTTACTGATGAATCTATTACAAGACAAAGTCGCCATCGTAACAGGCGGAAGCCGTGGAATTGGTGAAGCTATTGCCAGAAAACTATCAGCAAACGGAGCGCAGGTCGCATTCACTTATCTAAGCAGTGAAGAGAAGGCCAAAGCATTGGAAGATGAGTTAGCCAAAAACGGAAAAGCAAAATCGTATAAAAGCAACGCCGCTTCTTATTCCGAAAGCGAATCATTGATAAATGAAGTGCTTAAAGAGTTCGGCAAAATAGATATTCTGGTAAACAATGCCGGCATCAGTAAAGACAATTTATTACTCAGATTATCGGAAGATCAATGGAACGATGTTATCCAAACAAATCTGAACAGCGTGTATAACATGACCAAGCAGGTTATCCGTCCCATGATGAAAGCACGCAGTGGCAGCATCATCAACATGAGTTCTATCATAGGCATGAAGGGCAATGCAGGCCAAAGCAGCTATGCAGCCAGTAAAGCAGGCATTATAGGTTTTACCAAATCCATCGCTGCCGAACTTGGAAGCCGGAATATCCGCTGCAATGCCATTGCTCCAGGATTCATAGAAACCGATATGACACAATACTTAAAGGAAGGAGAAGCCGCCAAAGCATTTCTGGACAAGATCCCCTTAGGCAGGTTCGGCCAATCTGGAGAAGTAGCCAACGTGACCCTGTTTCTTGCTTCAGAACTAAGCAGCTACATCACCGGACAGGTTATAAGTACCTGCGGCGGATTGAACATGTAATTATTATACCATGGATATATACCATAAACTCTTAAAAAACAATGAGCAGTGGTCATCACAAAAAGTGAAAGACGACCCGGAATTTTTTAGCAGGCTTTCTTCCATTCAAAAACCTGAAATTATGTGGATCGGTTGCAGCGACAGTCGCGTGCCAGCCGACCGCATAACAGATACCCAACCGGGCGAAATTTTTGTGCACCGGAATATCAGCAATATGGTCATACCTACCGACCTCAATCTGCTGAGTGTTTTACAGTTTGCGGTAGAGGTACTTCACGTTAAGCACATCATCGTTTGTGGGCATCAAAACTGCGGTGGCATAGCAGCAGCCCTGCAACACAACAGTTACGGCCTGATGGATCAATGGATCTTTCACATCAAAAATGTCTATCGTAACAACCGTGAAGAAATCGAAAGCGTAGCCACAGAAGAAGAAAGAAAAAGACTATTTACGAAAATTAACGTACGAGAGCAGGTACTGAATCTTTCTAAAACTTCCATTATCCAAAAGGCATGGCAAAATCAAAAATATCCGCATCTTCATGGCTGGGTTTATGACGTAAAAGATGGTGTTATCCATTCCGTATTTGAAATGCCGGTGGGCACGGAAATTGATCCTATTTATCAGTTAGATAACCTTAAAGAAAATCCATTATGAAAAGTATCGGCCGATTTTTTTGGGGAATATTCAAATCCATATTTGTCAGAGAAAAAGAGTGCTGCAAGCATTAACCGGTGAGGAGTGATGGAATTTGTCAGCCAGGCAGAATAAGAATAAGAATAAAAATCGAAAATGGTGTTACGAAGTTTATCGACCCGTTTTCAGATATTTTTCAAAAAACTGTTTTGTATTTAATGCTTCGATGTCTGAAAAATAGAAATCTTCAACATCCTCGGTAATAATAGTGTTGCACCCGGCAGACCTGGCTGCATAATATTGTAGCCCATCTTCAAAATCGTTAATTCCGTGATTATCCAGGGATTGAAACACTTCCTTTTTACCCAATTCAGCAATATTTAAGTTTCTGGAAAGGATATCAATTTTATGCTTTGCATGAACGGTTCCGCTTTTCTTTTCGGCAAAATAAAAAGCGATGGCGAGACAAAGTGGAGAAGTGTAAAGAGAAAAAGACTTGTGCCCGGCGAGACTTAATATCCGCGCAGATAACGTAAACAAAGGATACTCTTTATTTAAAACAGAAACCAGGATATTGGCATCTAAGAATATTTTCATTTTTTGGATTTAAAATATTCCTTTTTAAGATCGGCGTTCTTTCTCTGTTTGGTTAGGTAAACACCCTCCCCTTCCGCAACCATATTTACCCAATCCGTAATAGGAAAATCTTCAAAAGACCGGTAATCTGCTGAAGTCACTTTGCGCAAAATAAATTCTGTAAGCCTCGAAAGACTAATGTTATTATTTTTCGCATACTTTTTGGCTCTTTTTATGACCTCAGCATCAAAACTCAAAGTTATTTTTGCGTCCATAACTTTTTACGACAAAGTTAATTTTTTTATACGTATTAAACAAGCATTTAAAGTCCGGCTTAATATATGAGCCATTCATGAAATCATTGCCATTATTTCCATCATTATACCGTAATTTTATTGTACTTAAAACATACCGGTGACTACGCTGCACACAAAAGAAAAATCATGGTTGTGCGATATGAGGTTTACCTTCCATGGCCTTATGATGCTTTTGATAACCGGACTGCTGCATTGTTCTGACCATGAGGCTTCCAAAATTCAAAGGCGAAAGTGGATGGTTAAAACTTCTGCCTTGCAACCCTTTATCGGGTCAGCTCAAAAGCCTCCTAAGATAACCTCTCTCAAAAGCCATCCTCCCACCGTTACCAAACTTTCCGCTGCGCCTTTTGAAGAAGATGCTGCCGATATTTCAGGTTTATTTTTTAAACACTATACCACTGAGCAGGGATTACCTACAAATTCCATCTTATGCAGCACCGTTGACCCTGAGGGCAACATCTGGTTCGGAACGGTGGGTGCGGGCATTGTGCGCTATGATGGAAAAAATTTCAAAGGTTATTCCATCGCCAACGGATTACCAAGTGGCGTAGCACTTTCTATCATCGCTGATAGTAAGGGCAATATCTGGATAGGAACAACAGCAGGGGTTTGCAAGTATGATGGATACAGATTTATAACCTTTCCTGCCATCAATTCACTGGTCGGCAGCTTCGTGACCAGTCTTGTCGAAGACAGAAATCACAATATCTGGATAGGCACGCAGGAAGGAGGAGTTTGTCGGTATGATGGAAAAAACTTTACTCGATTTTCTACTGAAAATGGTTTGCCTTCCAATTACATTCAATGCCTGTTGGCCGATATTAATGGCAGCATGTGGATTGGTACCGAAGGTGGAGGACTCTGTCATCTTCAAAACAATAACATCCGGGTCTTCGACCAAAATTCAGGTTTGCCCAATGATCACATCCACAGTTTACTCCAGGATCAGAAGGGAAATATATGGATTGGTACCAGGAATGGCATCTGCCGGTTTGATGGTTCTCTTTTTACCTCTTTTAACACAAAGAGTAGGTTGGGGGGCAATGTAATCACCAGTATGGAACAAGACCTTTTGGGTAATATCTGGATCGGCACGCGCTACAATGGAGTCAGCCGTTTCAATGGTATCGATTTTACAAACTTCGGCCGATTACCGGGATGGAGCGGAAATAGTATCACCGATATCTCGAAAGATTTGAAGGGAAATATGTGGTTTACTTCCTTTGGGGAAGGTATAAGCCGGTTTATGGATAATAACCTTATCCATTTAAACCTACCTCAGCGGATAACGGATAATTCCATTTTCAGCAGTACGATAGATAACCGTGGAAACCTTTGGCTTGGCACCCAGGGTGGTGGAGCAAGCAGATACGATGGGAAAAAATTTACCTACTTCTCTAATGGAAATGGCTTACCAAACGATTGGATCTGGGATATTTTTCAAGACCGCAGGAGCCACATATGGTTTGCAACCGATAACCATGGTGTATATAGATACGACGGGCTGAATTTCATTAATTACACCACTCTCCAGGGGCTTGCAAGCAATGGCGTGGTAAGCCTTTATCAGGATAAAAAAGGGAAAATGTGGTTCGGAACTATAAGTGGTGTTAGCTGTATGGACGACAGTGAAATGGTTACATACAATACTTCTCAGGGATTCGCCGGCATTCATATCCAACGAATTATTGATGACGATTCAGGTCATTTATGGTTTGCCTCACACGATGAAGGCGTCATTAAATTCGATGGCCGCCATTTTTTGAATTTTACTATTGCGCATGGCCTGGCAAGCAACACGGTTTACTCCATGGCAAAAGACACCTTTGGCAATCTTTGGTTTGGCACCAACCGCGGTGTCACCAAATTTGATGGAAAAGATTTTGTCAATTACACTACTGCCGATGGCCTACCTGATAATATCGTTTGGGATATGGATGAAGATTCGGCAAGGGGCATTATATGGTTAGGAACCAACGAAGGGTTAGCTGTTATTCACCAAAAAAATGATAAAATAAAATTTGAAACTTTTAATGCCCGAAATGGTTACCCAATAAAAGATGTGGGAGCAGGCACACTGTGTGTGGGCAAAGAAGGATTGGTGTGGATGACAACCGAACACTCCAATTTAATAAAATTTGATTACTCATTTTCCGGCAAGAAAAAGAGCCAAAATTTAAACCTGAAAATTCAGTCGGTAAAGGTCAATAATGAGAACATTTGTTGGAATGCTTTCGCAAAAAATGGCCGTGATAATTCGTTTGATAGCCTTTCTCTGATAAATGAAATGGCATTGGTTTTTCCGGAGTCTTCCGATCTCTTATCATTGGCAGATTCAATAAAGCAAAAGTACGAAGGTATTCGTTTTGATAGCCTGATGCGATATTATCCCGTGCCATCCAATCCGGTGCTGCCTTATGAAGACAACACCCTCGACATTGAATTTGGAGCGATAGATCCGTCAGCCGGCAGTCAGGTTAAGTATTCTTATTTCCTTGAAAATTATAGTCGGAATTGGAGCACCCCTTCGGAGAATACCATAGCTGAGTTCGGAAATATTCCTCCGGGAAAATACACCTTTGAAGTCAGGGGGATAATCAACGGAAAAGTAGAAGGGTTAAGCGTTTATCCGTTTCAGATACTCGCTCCCTGGTGGATGACCTGGTGGGCATATATTTTGTATGCGATCCTTGCATTCGGATTATTATTTGGTATTTATCGGCTTCGAATCCGCACCATAAAAAGAACCCAGGCCATGCAGATGCACATTATGGTTTCTACACAGGAAGAAGAAAGAAGCCGCATTGCACGTGAACTTCATGATGAAGTGGGCGTTAAACTTTCCACCTTAAAATTATTC
>JBIQMB010000257.1:0-5675 GCA_044463745.1 Chitinophagaceae bacterium
CGGATATCACAGTAATAGGAAAAGGGGATGAGGGGAATGAAAATACAGGTCAGGCTATTTTGTCTTATACCACAGGAAAGCAGTTTATAAAGAATAAAGATTTTTGTGCCGAGGTATTTGGGCCATTCGGATTGATCGTTGAATGCGAGGATATCCATGAAATGATGACCATTGCCGGAGTGCTTGAAGGCCAACTTACTACTACCTTGCTGGCCGAAGAGAGCGAGCTGGACGAATACAAAGAGCTTGTGTCTATTCTGAATGAAAAGTGCGGAAGAATGATTTTTAATCAGTTTCCTACAGGGGTTGAGGTTTGTTTTTCTATGCAGCATGGCGGACCTTTCCCGGCTACCACCGATAGCCGGTTTACATCAGTAGGTGCGGATGCAATTAAGAGATTCCTTCGCCCGGTCTCTTATCAGAACTGGCCGGACAGCCAGTTGCCTGATGAGTTGAAGAACAGCAACCCGCTTCAGATAGTACGTACAATAAATGGTCTGATTACAAAAAACAGCATTTCTAAATAATGAGAAAAACATTCTTTTGCGTAGATGCCCATACCTGCGGAAATCCGGTGCGGGTGGTTGCCGGCGGCGGCCCGATTTTGAAAGGGGAGAATATGATGGAAAAACGGCTTCATTTTTTGGCTGAATTTGACTGGATAAGAAAAGGATTAATGTTTGAACCGCGCGGGCATGATATGATGAGCGGCAGCATTCTGTATCCGCCTGCTGATCCGCAAAATGATATTGGCATTCTGTTTATAGAAACCAGCGGATGCCTGCCTATGTGTGGCCATGGCACGATTGGAACGGTAACGGTCGCTATTCAGGAAGGATTGGTAACGCCAAACATTCCGGGGAAACTCCGGCTAGAAACACCCGCGGGCCTTGTTTTAGCTGAGTATGAGCAGAAGGGACGAAACGTAACCTCTGTCAAGCTTACCAATGTTAAATCTTTCATGATTAAGAGTGACCTGACTGTCGATTGTCCCGGACTTGGCATTCTTACTTTTGATATTGCCTACGGTGGTAATTTCTATGCAATTATTGACCCGCAAACTAACTTTAGCGGTATTCAGAATTTTACAGCAGATAGGCTTATTTCGTTTAGTCGCGATTGCCGAAAAGCCATCAACGAAAAATATCGTATTGAGCATCCTGAAAATAAAAATATCAGCGGTGTCAGCCATATTTTATGGACAGGCGACACGCTCGATAAAAAATCAACTGCGCGCAATGCGGTCTTTTATGGAGATAAAGCCATTGACCGTTCTCCCTGCGGCACTGGTACATCCGCAAGAATGGCCCAATGGTATGCAAAAGGAAGATTAAAACCGGGTGATGAATTTATCCATGAGAGTTTTATTGGTTCCACCTTTGTCGGAACTATTGAAGAAGAAACGCGGGTGGGTGATATGCCTGCAATCGTACCCGGTATAAGGGGTTGGGCTAAGGTGTTTGGCTATAATAATATAATTATTGACGACGATGATCCGTATGCTTACGGGTTTCAGGTAATCTGATCTTTATTAAGAAAAAATATGGCGAAAGAAGATGTAATCATTGTGGGCGGCGGCATTGCCGGCCTCTGTTCAGCTTACTATTTGTTGAAGCAAGGAGTTAGTGTTACGGTGATAGATAAGTCAGATTTGCTTGACAACTGTTCCTACGGCAATGCAGGGATGATCGTGCCAAGCCATTTTATTCCATTGGCAGCCCCGGGTATCATTGCAAAAGGGGTTCGTTGGATGTTTGATAAGAAAAGCCCGTTTTACATTAAGCCAACCTTAAATCCATCAGTTTTAAAATGGGGATATCAGTTTTGGAAACATGCTACTGCCAGGCATGTGAGCGATTCTGCACCTTACATTAAGGCATTGAATGAGTTAGGAAAAGCAGAATATTTGAATTTGAAAAATGAAAAGATCTTTGAATTTGAATTAGATACCAAGGGGATTCTTATGCTCTACAAGAATAAGAAAACGGAGGAGGAAGAGGTAGAAATGGCTGCGCGTGCGCGGGATCTGGGTTTGGAATGTGAGGTCTTGGATAAAGCGGGCGTTCAATCACTTGAACCGCAATTAACGCTGGATGTTATTGGCGCTGTGCACTATCGGTCAGATGCTCATATTGATCCCGTTGGGTTCATGCACGAGCTAATTCGTACTTTAAAAGAAATGGGTTGCGTTTTTCATTTAAACCAGACAATAAATAAAACAGAAACACAAGGCAATAGGGTTGAAAAAATTTATACAGACAGCATGCAGCTTACAGCAGGGCAGTTCGTGTTTTCAACGGGTGCTGATCTGGGTACGACAATGAAAATCGCCGGGATTAACCTGCCGATGCTTGGAGGAAAAGGGTATTCATTTATGACCAAAAAGTTTGATGGCAGACTGCAATATCCAGCTCTGCTAATAGATGACAGGGTATCCATAACGCCGATGAATGGACAAGTACGAATTGGTGGCACAATGGAGCTGGCTACGGGGAATGATCACATCAATATGAATAAGGTGCAAGGAATAAGTGAAGCAGTTTCTTCTTATTATCCGGAAGTAAAAATTGAGACTCCGGCAAAAGAACAGGTTTGGCATGGGTTCAGGCCGTGTTCGCCTGATGGGTTACCCTACCTGGGAAGGTCAGTCAGATTGCAAAACGCGATTGTTGCAGGAGGGGGTGGCATGATGGGAGTTAGCTGTGGACCTGCATTTGGAAAGATCGTGTCGGAATTAGTAAATGAGAGTCCACTCTCAATGGACATTCAAAAGTTTGATCCGGACAGATTTAATTAAACAACCAAATGATATAAGAGTAGAAATGAAATTTATTACCAATGAGCAGGTTGCTGCATGTCTTGATTATGAAAAACTGATTGATGCGCTGTACGAAATGTTTCGTTCAAATTACCGGATGCCACTCAGGCATCATCATTTTTATCCCGTATCCGATGGTCAGGAAAACACAATGATCCTGATGCCCTCATGGAATGAAGAACTGATGGGGATAAAGCAAATTATCCTGGCGCCCGGGAATCCGGCGAAAGGTTTACCCACGGTTTCGGCATTATATACCTTATTTAAGGTAGAAACCGGACAACCTTTGGTGATGATGGAAGCCCTGGAACTGACCTCACGACGCACCGCTTGCACTTCGGCTCTGGCGGCCCGCTACCTTGCTCCTCAAAATGCAAAAAATCTTTTAATCATTGGCGGCGGCCAGGTAGCCTCTCATTTGGCTCAGGCACATATGAAAGTTCGGAATTACGAGTCGGTAAATGTCTGGATGCGAAATCCCGAAAAATTGAATGCATTTGTAAAAAAACTTCAGGCGCAAGGTATTCGGACAAACCCTGTCGAAAACCTTGAAAAAGCAGTTCGCGAGACGGATGTTATTAGTACAGCTACACTATCGCCCGAGCCGGTTATAAAAGGCGAGTGGGTTAAGAAAGGAGCTCATCTTGATCTGATTGGTTCGCACAAGCCTGATACGCGTGAAGTAGATGATGAAGCGATTACGAAAAGTCAGATTTATGTAGATAGCAGAGAAGGAGCCCTGCACGAAACTGGAGATCTGGCCATACCCATTAAGGAAGGCGTCCTTGATCCGCAAACAGTAAAAGCCACGATAAAGGAACTTTGTATGGCGCAGCATCCGGGCCGCCAGTCGGAGGATGAAAATACATTGTTTAAGTCAGCGGGATTAGCCGTAGAAGACCTCGCTGCTGCATTGGTTGTATATCGGGAATTAGGTGCTTAAGAAGTCAAAAAAATCTTTGTAAATCAGGTAGTTTGTTTAGCAAATAATCTAAGCCGGTTTGGAAAGAAGCTTTAGCCTAAAAGACCTGGATGGCGCAGGCTGTGTCTAAACTGCCTGATATCAGATCAGATATCTATTTTATATTCTAATTGAGCTTCACTTGCCATCTTACCACCGTCTATACCCCAATTTTCGGATGAAAATTCGCGGAGCAGTATGAGCATATGATTGCCGGGTATTCCCAGCGGTTCTAAATTTTCTGCAATGCTTTTATATAGTTCTCTTTTTGCCTCTGCTGAACGACCCATGTAAGCGTCAATCGTTATAAGCGTGTAGCGATCCGGCTTTTCTAAACCTATTGGGCAAGCAAATCGATCTGGGGAATGAACGATTAATCTCACCACCCTGTCAGTGGCTAAAATTTTAAATGCACTTTGCAATGCCGAATGTACAGCATTGATTATTTGTAACCCTTCCTCTTTGTTGTATTCTTTTCGGACTTCTATTGAAATGCAAGGCATAATTATAATATTTTACGATGTTCAATTATTTTCAGGTTGATCTGGCCCCTTTTTTTTGATTAGGTAATAAACTGGGATACCTAATAAGGTGATAGCCACCCCGGGCCATGTATAATTCGGTTTGTATATGACCATTAATATACAAAAAGAAATACCCATAATTATATAAATAGCTGGTAATATCGGATATCCAAAAGCTTTGTAAGGACGTTCTGCATCAGGACTGGTTTTTCTTAAGCGGAAAATACCTATAATAGCCAAAACATAAAAAATAACCACCACCATTGAAATCATATCCAATAAGTCTCCGTATTTTCCGCTCAGACTCCAGATTGAAGCCAATATGCACTGAAGCCATAGTGCCAGTCCTGGTACCGAATTCTTATTTAGCCTTCCCACATTTTTAAAAAACAAACCGTCTTTTGCCATTGAATAATAAACCCGTGCTCCTGCCAGAATCAACCCGTTATTACATCCAAAAGTGGAAACCATAATCATAATTGCTATGATAGTAATACCCACCGGGCCAAAAATTTCCTGTGCAGCGGCCATTGCTATCCGATCCTTCGGTGCACTCACCATTTGCTCCATTGTAAGCACACTCGTGTACATAAGATTTGTAAGGAGATATAGTATAGTAACAATAATCGTCCCCAGTGCTAAGCTTAATCCTACATTTCGTTTTGGGTTTTTAATTTCATCGGCTACGGCTGCGGAACTGTGCCATGAGTCACTACTAAAAATGGCGCCTACCATCCCTGCTGCTATAGCTCCCAAAGCAGCGAAAAGAGTATAGTTTCGGGTTGTACCATCTTCATTTAATCTGAAGAGGTTCCAAGTATTTTCGCTACTCCAATTGGCTTGCCAGACATCTGGCTTAAATGCCAGAAAGCCGAATAGCATCAATATAAGCAAGCTCAGTATTTTAATAATGGTAATACTTGTTTGCACCCCCTTGCCTGCATTGACTCCTCGGGAGTTGATAACGGTTAAAATGATTATGACACCAATTGCCACCAATTGTGCAGAGGAAATTTTGAACAGTCCTAATGAAAGAATGATCACATCTTCGTCTAATGATGGAATAAGATATGCAGTAAACTTGGCAAATGCCACACCTACGGCCGCTATGGTAGCTGTTTGGATAACAGTAAAAAATGTCCACCCGAATACGAACCCTGTTAGACGATTGTATGCTTCTTTGAGATAAATATATTGCCCACCGGCTTTAGGAAACATAGCACTTAATTCACCATAGCTTAATGCTGCAGTTAATGTCATAAAACCAGTAATGGCCCAAACTACAATCAACCAGCCACTTCCTCCAACATTTCTGGCGATATCTGAACTTACAATGAAAATTCCGGATCCGATCATGCTGCCTGCTACCAAC
>JBIQMB010000258.1:0-5673 GCA_044463745.1 Chitinophagaceae bacterium
ATCTACATAGGTTTTTAAAATTTATAATTACGCACGCCTCATGGCGCACCAGATTACGCTGATCAGCGCAGAAAAATGTCTGCGGGAATCAGCAAGGAGTGATAGACTTTTTTCTGAAGGGGAATGCTTTGAGAAAACTGCCGAAATCAGCGGGAGGCCTCTACTGGAAGTTACCTGTGCTTTTTTCTTTTCTGCAAATACTGAATTAAGGCCTCAGGGTAATCTGTTTGTATAATATTTATAGCCGACATTTTGAGCATGGCATCATAGCCCGCACCCCCATTTTCCTTCTCCATTCGGTCGTATTTTCCTAATGCGTTTGACCAGATCCTGATGCCTTTTTTTCTCACCTTCCTCATTAATTTTTTATCGTAAAAAGAATCATCAATATGAATGAGGCTTACTTTGTAATTCTTTAAGATGGTTCGGATATCTTCCCTGTTATAAGCTCGTGGCATCACCCTCACCTTAGGGTTTACCTGCTGCAAAAATGGAATGAATGTGTACTGATTATAAATGTAAAAAATAACCTGATCTTCAGTGCCAGTCTCCTCTATCAGTTTATAAATACTCATAGCCTGCGACACACTATCCAGTTTAAAATCAATATCCACCATGATGTGACCTTTGGCCGTTTCCAGCGCTTCTTTTAAGGTGGGTATGGTTTCTGATGTGCGTTTGCCATTTTGTAGCAGTCTTTTTCCTCGTAGTTCAGCGTATGTAAAATCACTTACCAAACCCGAATCGCCGGTAGTACGCAGAATGGTTTTATCATGCATCAACACAAGTACGCTATCTTTCGTACTTCTAACATCTATTTCAACAATATCAGCGCCCATCTCGATCGCAGACCTGATCGCAGCGATGGAATTTTCAGGGTGATCAAGATGAGCAGCCCTGTGGGCAGTAACCAAAATATTGCGCGGGCGATGATTAAAATCGTGTAGGATTTTTCCGATTTCAGATTTTTGCGCAATAGCAAACTCAGGAGCAAGAAATAAAAAAAGAGGTACAATAAAACAATAGCTCACTAACTTTTTCAAAACGTGATTTTAATTTAAGAATGATGAAAAGCCGGAAGGCTATTTAAATAGTTTATGAAACATTAACAGCCAGAGGAGGCAGCTTATTTCAAATTATGATAGACCTTCTGTACGTCGTCGTCCTGCTCCAGATTGTCAACCAATTTTAAAACCTCCGTTGCATCGTCCTCCGATAGCTCAACCGTATTCGTCGGAATCCAGGTCAGCTCTGAGCTAATCAGTTCAATGCCTTTCTCTTCCAAAGCCTTACTCATATTTCCAAACTCTTCATATGGGGTGCGAATGATAATGTTATCCTCACTGTCTTCTCCAATCTCCTGCAAGCCTGAATCTATTAGATCCAGCTCCAGTTCTTCAAGATCCTGGCCATCGTTTTTTATTTTGAATTCACCCATGTGATTGAACATGAACGACACGCTGCCGCTGGTTCCCAGGGAACCGTTGTTCTTATTAAAATGCATTCTTACGTTGGCAACTGTACGGGTAGGATTATCGGTGGCCGTTTCTACCAGGATGGCGATGCCGTGAGGTCCGTAACCTTCATATACTTCTTCGTGGTAGTCGGTTTTGTCTTTTCCCATTGCCCGCTTGATGGCTGCTTCTATCCGGTCTTTGGGCATATTAACCGCCTTAGCGTTTTGGATACAACGTCTTAGTGCCGGATTATTTTCCGGTTCGGGTCCTCCTTGCTTAACGGCTATATCTATTTCTTTTCCAATTCGGGTAAACTGTTTGGCCATGCGATCCCATCTGGCAAACATCGTTGCTTTTCTTACCTCAAAGATTCTTCCCATAATTTCATTTTTTAGGCTGGCAAAAATAACGAGAAAAAAATGGTTTGCATAATACCGCATAATGCGGCCATTAAAAATATTCGGCAATTTTTGGTTTGGCTCCTGAAGTTATTCCCCCATTTAAATATTTTTCTCAAAAAATCTGATAGCAAAATCATAAAAAAGAACGGCAGATGTCATTTAGAATCTGCCGTTAAACCTAACCACCAGTTATTATATATTAAGTATGTTATTTCTAAAAAAGAATACTTTAATTCCTGTTATTAAACAGGGTGTAAAAGAGGCTTATTTGTATAGTGCTGTTCTTGTAGTCGGGATTCACGCCGTTGCCAAAATCAATATCGCCTACTTTGGATAATCCGGCAATATATCTTGCTCCAATTCCCAATCCACTATTGCTGTGATAGCCGAGACCGGCAGCCAGCGCGGCATCCAGATCCTTTAAGTCGGTATTGACATTCTTTATGTTGTCGCTTACTTTAAGACCGAACTGTGGACCGGCTTCTATATACAAGCTACCTGCCGATTTTAATTTCAGCATAATGGGCAGTGTGGCATAAGTTAACTTAAAGTCTTCTTTCTGACCTGCATTTTCCAGTTTAGCTCCCTGGGTTGAAATCAATAATTCGGGTTGGATGGAAAAAACAGAACCGAATTTAAGATTGAGTAATGCACCGGCATGAAATCCTACAAGTGTATTTGACTTTACGTTTTGTAAATTATTTCCGTGAAAATTACTGAAGTTAGCTCCGGCTTTGAAACCTAATTGAAAATTTTGAGCGAAAGATGGTGCTGCAAAGAAAAGAGCAGCAGATATCATAATAATTATGCGCTTCATTTTTAAGATTTTTATCAATGAATCCTGTCAATCCAATTGCATGCCAGAAATGGATTTGCTGAATTAAGGAAGTCGATTCTCTGCTTTGCCACAAAGACTCGAAACCACAAAATTCCACAAAGTAATCTCCCTGCGAAATCTCTGCGCTATTCCCTTCTCTGCGTTTTAAAAGAGAAGAAATGCTTTAGCCACAAGGACCCAAAGACACAAAATTCCACAAAGTACTCTTCCTGCGAAACCTCTGCGTTCCTCCCTTCTCTGCGTTTTAAAAAAGAAGAAACGTTTAGTCACAAAGACCCAAAGCCACAAAGTTTCACAAAGTACTCTTCCTGCGAAACCTCTGCGTTCGTCGCTTCTCTGCGTTGAAATTATCACCCATGTGAAATATAATTCCGCCATTTGGTCACTACCGCTTCCATATCATCCGGTAGGGGGCTTTCGAAAAACATTCGCTCCTTTGTAATTGGATGTTCAAAGCCCAATTGCTGTGCATGCAATGCTTGCCTTGGACATAGGGCAAAACAGTTCTCTACAAATTGTTTGTATTTTGAAAAAACGGTTCCTTTAACAATTTTGTCACCACCGTAGGTTTCGTCATTAAATAATGGATGCCCAATATATTGCATGTGGACGCGTATCTGATGGGTTCTACCCGTTTCAAGCCTGCACTCTATCAAGGTTACATAATTAAACCGCTCTAAAACTTTGTAATGAGTAATGGCATCCTTGCCATGGTCACCTTCGGGGTAAGCAGCAAACAATTTTCTGTGCCTCAGGTGCCTTCCCACGTGCGCTACAATCGTTCCTTCATCCGCCTGCAGATCGCCCCACACCAATGCCACGTATCTGCGATGTACGGTGTGATCGTAAAATTGCCGGGCAAGATGCGTCATAGCTACAGGTGTTTTGGCCATCACCAAAAGACCGGATGTGTTTTTATCGATTCGATGAACCAGACCGAACCGGTTAAGATCTTCTTCTGTCAGATCAGGCCTTTGCTTACGCAGATAGAAAGAAACTGCATTGACAAGCGTACCATTGGGGTTACCACTTCCCGGATGCACCACCATGCCGGCTTCTTTGTCCACCACCATCAGGTCATCATCTTCATATATAATATTGATAGGGATGTCTTCAGGGATGATCTCGTTTAGTTCCGGAGAATAATCCTGATAGATAACAATTACATCACCCGGGCGCACTTTGTAGTTTGATTTAACGGGCAATCGGTTTACCAAAACCCTTTCATTTTCGATGGCCTGCTGAATCTTGTTTCGGGTAGCACCTTCAATGCGGTTCATCAAAAATTTATCAATACGCAAGGGCTCCTGCCCTTTAGCACATTCAATGGTATGGGTTTCGAACAGCTCTTCACCGGCCTCGTGCTCATCTTCGAACATGCTTTCGGAATTTGAATTTGTCATTTGATTAAAACGTCAAAGGTAAGCCTGAAGCACCACCTCATCTCTATAGAGAAAAAAGTAAGATCATGTTACACATTCTTACCTTCTGATTTCGTACCCATTTACATCCAGCAGTGGCATAGGTCTACCGGGTTTGGGTATGTATAATTTGTGCGATTCTTTTAATTGGCCATTCTCATACAATTCGAATCGGAAAAGTCCGGAGTGAATGAAATTTGATTTATCGACGATGAGAAAATTTTCCGGTATCTTTTTTAATTCAAAAATGAAGGTGTGGTCGTCTTCAAAAAATTTGATAGAATATTTCTTGCTTTTGGCATCGGGCAGGGATATCCTCACATTCATATCTGCACCCGTGAATACATGCGCCGAGGGGGAAAAGTACTGAGGTACCACCCGCTCCTTTGGTTTTTTCACCTCTTCATTTACCTTCATCGCTTCTACTATTTCGGGCGCAATGGTTACAGCCGTACTCGTATCCTTAACCGGCTGCCTGGCTTTGGTAAAAATATAGGAGCCGCCTTCGAAGGTTATAAACAGTCGGTAATATTCTTCGTTGGGCAAAAATTCTTTATGATCTACAAATCCGTTTGATTTAGCACCAGCATTCAATACCTCGCCGATGGATTTAAAGTTTTTAACGCTATCTCCCGATCGTTGGATGCTGATGGATGTTACATTATCATAATTATTTATCCAGGAAATAAGTGCTTTTTTGCCAATTAATTTTACGCTTGGATTCGGGAGGGTGTCCTGCGCACCGGCAAATTGAATAATAAAAAGCAATAGTAAAATTGTAAAACCTGTTCTAAGCATTTGGATAAGTAAGATTCTCAGCGGGTGTAAAAATAGCTACTGCGTTTGTTATATAAAAGTTGAATTTGCCACCGTTTAAAAAATAGTAATTAGAATAAACGCCTATTTTCGCAGTCGGTTAAAAGATTTTTGGCCATGATTAAGCAAACCATCCGAAAGGTTTTTCGTTTCCGGGAAGAGTTGAGTATATCCTTTTACGTTCTTGACTTTATTTTTCGAAAGATACTAAGGCACAATGCCCGGGTGGATTGGCCCATCCATTTTACGAGCACCATCTGGTGTCCGGAAAAAATTATTCGGGGAAAGGGCGTTTGGCCTGGAGACTCGCCTCATGTGTACATTAATGCCACAAATGGGGTTACAGTTGGCGACTATACCAATATCGGCCCCGGGGTTACCATCGCTTCAGTGAATCACGATTTTGTGGATAATCGTATTCAGATACCGGCAGAGCCTGTTCAGATTGGCCGGTTTTGCTGGATAGGAGCTAACGCCTGCATTCTTCCGGAAGTAGTTCTGGGCGATTTTACCATCGTGGGGGCGGGCGCTGTGGTCACCAGGAATTTTGAAAACGGATATTGTGTGATCGCCGGTAATCCGGCCAAAGTTATATCCAACCTTAACGTAGAAACCTGCACTGCCTTTGCTGACACAAAGATTTAATAAAGGAACGTTGCTTGGAAATTCTGTTTTTATTTTTCTGAACAGATTTTTCAATAACATAGCCAGCCTGCTTGTTATCTACTTTTATGCCCACC
>JBIQMB010000259.1:0-5663 GCA_044463745.1 Chitinophagaceae bacterium
TTTCTTACTTTGTGGATGCTGTTTTGCATCTATATAAAGAGCAGCACCCAATGATGTACCCGAATCGCCCGAAGCGGGCTGCACCCATATTTTGTCGAATGTTCCTTTTCTCTGCAATACTCCGTTCAGAACACAATTGAGCGCCACACCACCCGCAAAACATAAAGTCGATTTACCTGTTTCTTTCTGAAGCCACTCCGTGAGTTTTAAAATCGTTTGTTCCAGTACTTCTTGACCGGAGCAGGCAATATCATAATGCTTTTGTGTAAGTGGTTCTCCTCTTTTTCTTGGCGCACCAAACTCTTCAGCAAAGGAAAACGGATCGATCGTGTACCGCCCCTTTTCCCCCAAATGTATTTTTGATAAAAATCTATCCAGATATACCGGCTTGCCAAAAGATGCAAGGGCCATGACTTTGTATTCATCAGACGAACGAAGAAAACCCAGGTAATCCGTCATCTCTTCATAAAATAAACCCAGAGAATTAGGCTGTTCAACCTGAGAGATTCTTTTTAATTCATTTCCTTCGCCTGTATAATAAGAGGTCGTAATTTTTTCACCGCGACCATCTATCACCATTACCGCTGCATCAGAATATGGAGACGCCAGATAAGTGCTTGCAGCATGACTAAGATGATGATCCACAAAATGCCACTGCTGCTTCGGGTTATTTTCTACATCGAATACAGAAGCGAGATGATGCGGATAACCATCCCTTAACTGACGAGGCGCATTCACGATTGAGGATAAAAAAAGCGGATCCCAAACGTTCAACCACTCTTCAGGTTTAGGGTTTGCACTCGGTTCCAGCGGCAAGCAAATTGTCTGATCATATTTGTTCTGATCGAGCAATAACCAGGGATCGAACGAATAAGCAACGTGATCTACGTCTTTTATCGTAATTCCTTCTTTGAGCAAACAATAATGAATGGCATGAAAAGGAAGTTCGTAAGTTGAAAACGGGACAGGTCGTTTTCCGTGCTTAATGTGTGTAAATCTTTCTTCTTCCGCCGCCGAAAGTAAGCGGCCATCTTTAACTAGACAGGCAGATGAATCATGAAAGGCGGCGTTTATTCCAAAGGGTATACATAGCAAACCAACCATTCAATTATTAATCCAAAGAAATTAAAAGCAGTTTGAAGCGTCTTTATTTTATCAAACCAAGGAAAAGGGTAGAATCATTTCTACAGTATTCCACAAGTCGCCCACGATTCTGTAATATAAGTAACGATTCATGGTCATTTTAAGGAGAAGCGTTTCTGGCATCATATTTACACACACAAGAAATACAACCTAAAGAACAAACCAACCACACAAAATGAAATCACCTTTAAAATCATGTCTGCTAAATCTGTAAAAACAACCGATCACAACGAAATTAAAAATTGGGTAGAAGAACGAAAAGGAAAGCCTGCTCGCGTTAAAGGCGCCGGTAATACAAAGACCGGAGGTTTGCTAAGAATCAACTTTCCGGGCGGCGCCGAGGACAGTCTCGAAAATATTTCGTGGGATGAATTTTTTGAAACATTCGATAAAAAGAAGCTCACTTTCTTATATCAGGAAGAAAAAGCTGACGGGGAACCGAGCACTTTTAATAAACTGATTGACAGCGAATAGTTTCACCCGTTTTTAATAATTTTTCACCTATACCCCTCACTTACCCAAGAATGAAAATATTCACCTGGCACGTCCATGGCAGCTACCTTTACTATCTTTCGCAAGGAAATTACGACCTGTATATCCCTGTAAACAAAGATAAAACCGCCGGATATGGAGGCAGAGGCACTATCTTTCCTTTTGGCGAAAACGTAATAGAAATTCCGACAGAGGAAGTCGTGAATTATGATTTCGACATCATCCTCTTTCAGTCGAAAGAGAACTATCTGAACGACCAATATACTACCCTTAGCATTGAGCAGCGTCGCGATACTCCCAAAATTTTTCTGGAACATGATCCTCCGCGCGAAAGTCCGACAAATACGATTCATGTCGTACAAGACCCGGAAATCCCGGTGGTTCATGTCACGCATTTCAACCGATTGATGTGGCATTGCAAAACTGAAAACACCTACGTGATAGAGCATGGCTTACCCCAACCACAGGCAGCGTATAAAGGAGATATAAATAAAGGAATCGTGGTCATCAATGATTTGGAGAGTCGCGGACGCAGATTAGGACTGGAGGTTTTCTTGAAACTGAGGGAAGAAATCCCTCTGGATCTGATTGGAATGAACTCAAAAAAAATCGGAGGGATTGGAGAAGTTCAGCATCCCGACATTCCCAAGTTCATCAGCCGCTATCGCTTTTTTCTCAATCCCATTCGGTACACAAGTCTGGGGCTATCGGTATGCGAAGCCATGATGATTGGTATGCCCGTGGTAGGCCTTGCCACTACCGAAATGGTTACAACAATAAAGGATGGTGAAACCGGATTTCTTGATAACCGACTTTCTGCGCTGATTGATAAAATGAAATTACTTATGGAGAATCAGGAAATGGCAAAGAGTATGGGATTAAAAGCGCAACAATATGCCCGCAAGCAATTTGATATTAACCGCTTTGTAAATGATTGGGAAACATTATTCGAAAAGATAGCTGAACCTGAGGTTCAGGTGTGAAAAAATAAGAAAAGGAGAAACAGAATCGCATTTATCAGTGAGCATGCTTCCCCGCTGGCAACCATCGGAGGAATTGACAGTGGCGGACAAAATGTTTACGTAAGTGAACTGGCCTGACAGTTGGTTTCATTTGGTTACGAAATTGATATCTATACCAGGTGGGACATGGAAAAATTGCCTGAGATCGTACAATGGACAGCCGGAATCAGAATTATACACATTAAAGCCGGCCCCCTGGAGCCCATTCCGAAAGAAACCCTTTTAAGCCATATGGATGAATTCACAGAAAATATGCTGGCCTTCATCCGACACGAAAATCTGTCTTACGCACTTGTGCATGCAAATTTTTTCATGTCGGCAATGGTGGCAGATGATCTGAAAAGAATACTCGGTATTCCTTATGTTGTTACGTTTCACGCATTAGGCTACATCCGTCGGATTCATCAAAAGGAAAATGATAAATTTCCGGTAGAGCGGCTGGCTATCGAAAGAAAAATCATGGAGCATGCAGACCGAATTATCGCAGAATGCCCGCAGGATAAAGAAGACATGATTAACTATTATGCTGCTTCGCCCGACAAAATTGTTATCATCCCCTGTGGTTACAATCCGCATGAATTTTATCCGGTGGACAAATTCTTAGCCCGAATGATTTTGAAGCTTGATGCACAAGAATTCATCCTTCTTCAACTCGGTAGAATGGTACCCCGCAAGGGAATTGACAATGTCATCAAAGCCCTGGCACCGCTCCAAAAACAGGGAATCAAAGCAAGGCTTGTGGTTGTGGGCGGCGCCCTTGAAACCCCCAATCCGCGTGAAGAACCTGAGCTGGCACGGCTGCAACAAATTGCCAGCGACCATGGTGTTTCGGAGCGGGTTACTTTTGTAGGAAGAAAAAATCGCGATACGCTAAAATTCTATTATTCTGCCTCTGATATCTTTATTACAACGCCCTGGTACGAACCTTTTGGTATAACCCCGCTGGAGTCGATGGCATGCGGAGTACCGGTAATCGGCTCTGAGGTTGGCGGCATAAAATACAGTGTACTCGATAGCAAAACCGGGTACCTGGTGCCTCCCAATAATCCGGATGCACTGGCTTCGAAGATTCAACTTTTACTCGAAGATGAAAAAAGTATGGCACAGATGAAAGAGCAGGCCTTAAAGCGTGTTGAAACATTATTTACATGGAAAAAAATCGCTCATTCAGTCTATAAACTCTACGAAGAAGTGAAGTACCCCTATTTATCTCAGGCAGAGGTAAAAGAGCACAAAATTTCGATGATCGAGAACGCATTTGAAAAGACCATCACAGCATACAATGTGGCGAAGCAAAAACTTTCGATTCCGATTTATAATGCAGCGCATCTTATTTACAACAACATCAGTAATCAACGAAGAGTTTTGATATATGGAAATGGGAAGAATGCTGCACAAAGTATTTCATTTGCGAGGGATGTTACCCGCATTGCAGATAAATTTGGAAAGGGGAATGTTGTCTTCTCTCTCAACAACGATTATCTGAATTCCGATAAAACGGAGTCCCCTGAATTTCTGAATCAGTTGGTTGATTTTGGACAAGATGGCGATTTGCTGATTTGGGTAAGCAAAATGCTAAACACATCCGGGATTGTAAGAACGCTGAAAGCAGCCAATAAAAAGGGTATTGCCTGCATCACCATCATGGATGCCGCATCGAAAAAAGTGGAAGCCCTCACGCGAGTGCACATGGCTATTCCGTGTACCACCGGCAATCACTTGCAAGAACTTAATTACCATATTCTCCAAACACTTTGCGAACAGATTGAACATAAGTTTGACACAAATCAAAACATGAACTGGAATGGCCCACCTGACAATGTGGAAATCAATACTGAAGTAACACAATTATAACCTTAAACACATTTAGCTAACCTATGGAAGACACTAAAAATAGAAAAATAATTCTGGTCACAGGCGGCGCTCAGGGACTGGGTGCGGCCATTTGTAAAACGCTGGCAGGTAAAGAGAACCTGATCATTATTGCCGACGTAAAAATAGAAAAATGTGAGCATGTCATCTCCGATATAGAGCAGCAGGGAGGGAAATGCGAAGCATATAAAACCGATCTTACCGATTATGGCTCTATCAAACAAATGATAAGTGAAATCAAGGAAAAATACGGTCGGATAGATGTGCTGATAAACAATGCGGGAACGGATGTGACCAAATCAATCATGGACCTGTCGGTAGAGGAATGGGACCGCGTAATCAATGTAAATCTTCGTGCACCATTTTTAATGATAAAGGAAATACTGCCAATGATGGCGAAGAATAATGAAGGACACATCATCAATATTATCTCCACTGCATCACTCCGAGGATGGCCCGAGGCGTCGGCATATCATGCCAGTAAATGGGGATTACGAGGTTTTTCGCAGTCGCTGTTTACAGAGGCACGTCGAAATAATATTAAGGTTTCGGCCATCATAGCCGGTGGAATGAAAACGCCATTTTTACTTGAGCGGTTTCCGGACCTTGACCAGACGAAACTACAGGACCCTACCAACGTAGCACGCACCATTGAGTTTCTGTTAACCCAGCCAGCAGAGACCACCATTCCTGAAGTGATGGTTCTTCCTTTACAGGAAACCTCATGGCCTTAATCGTGATTCATCATTTACTAACCATTTTAATTAAATGTTTTGAATAAAGCTAAAGCCATATTTCTTGATAAAGACGGCACACTGGTAAGGGATGTTCCATACAATGTGAGTCCGGAAAAAATTGTTTTGTCGCGCGAGATGATTGAGGGATTAAAATTATTCAGAGAAAATGATTTCCTACTTATCGTCGTCAGCAATCAATCGGGCATAGCTCGTGGGTACTTCTCTGAGCAGGAATTATATCTTGCCATCCGCCATACGCAGTATTTATTGGAAAATGAGGGTGTTGATCTGGGTGGATTTTACTACTGTCCTCACCATCCCGATGGCAAAGTGAGTAAATATTCGATGGATTGCGACTGTCGCAAACCCGCACCGGGAATGCTTTTAGAGGCCGCAA
>JBIQMB010000260.1:0-5657 GCA_044463745.1 Chitinophagaceae bacterium
GGGATAACTCAAACGACAATACCGGAACCAATCTGCGCAAAGCAATGCTTTCTAATCCCGGTTTGCATTTAATGGTGTTGTCAGGGTACTACGATGGTGCATGCGATTATTTTAATGCCAAATACGATATGTGGCAAATCAATCAGAATGGTAAATTATCCGACCGGATGGAATTTCATGCGTACAGAAGCGGCCACATGATGTACCTGAGGAAGGAGGATCTGCAAACCTCAAATCAGGCAATCAGAGATTTTATCAAAAAATCTGTACCGGCTAAAGGGCAACCGATTAAATATACCGATCCCAAAGGCAGATAAATATGAATCAAAGAACGATGATGAATAATATTTTTAAAAAACTTTCATGGTCTCTCTTGTGCCTGACTATCTCCTTAGGTCTTTCTGCGCAGGTAAAGAAGGCACCACCAAGGCATGAAGGCGATGGCCCATGGACTCAACTGATTATCCGGGGAGTGACCCTGATCAATGGAACGCTGGCTCCGCCCACGGGGCCGGTTGACATTGTAGTGGAAGGAAATAAAATAGCCAGGATTGTCAATGTGGGCACTCCGGGTGCACCGATCAATCCGGCAAGGAGGCCTAAGTTAGCAGATGGAGGCAAAGAGCTAAACGCAGAAGGGATGTACCTCATGCCCGGCTTTGTGGATACGCATGCGCATACCGGTGGTAGCCAGGCTCCCGATGCCGAATATGTTTTTAAATTATGGATGGCGCATGGTATCACCACCATCGCAGACCCTGGCAGTATGAATGGGCTTTCGTGGCAATTGGAGGCCAAAAAGCAGAGTGCTAAAAACGAAATTACTGCACCGCGTATCCGCGCCTATTCCGTTTTTGGGCAGGGAAGTAAAGTGCCTTTATCTACACCGGAATTAGCGGTGGACTGGGTAAGGCAAAATGCAAAGAATGGAGCCGACGGTATCAAGTTTTTTGGCGCAGCTCCGGAGATTATGGACGCCGCCATGAGAGAGAATAAAAAGTTGGGGCTTCGCTCCAAGATGCATCATAGCCAAACGGATGTGGGCAGATGGAATGTGCTGCAAAGCGCGAGAGCAGGACTTACATCCATGGAGCATTGGTACGGTTTACCAGAGGCTTTGTTCAACGATCGTACGGTACAGCATTATTCGCTCGATTACAATTACAGTAATGAGTTCGATCGCTTTGGAGAGGCCGGGCAACTTTGGAAACAAGCAGCCCCACCCTATTCCGATCACTGGAACAGGGTCATGAACGAATTACTTTCTTTAGATTTTACACTCTGCCCCACCTTTGTTATTTATTCGGCAAGCCGTGATCTGATGCGGGCGCGCAGAGCAGAATGGCACGAGGATTACACACTGCCTGTGTTGTGGGATTTCTTTTCGCCGGCTCCCGGAAAGCATGGATCATACTGGTTTTCGTGGGGAACAGAACAGGAAGTGGAATGGAAAGAAAACTATAGACTCTGGATGACCTTTATCAATGAATATAAAAACCGTGGAGGAAGGGTAACAGTGGGTACAGACGCGGGTTTTATTTATCAGACCTATGGTTTCTCTTATGTGGAAGAGCTTCAGTTACTCAGAGAGGCCGGTTTCCATCCGATCGAAGTTATTAAAGCTGCTACATTGAATGGTGCAGAAGCATTGGGCATGGATAAAGAAATCGGTTCGGTAGAAGTAGGTAAACTGGCAGACTTTGTAATCGTGGATCAGAATCCGCTCAAAAATTTGCAAGTGCTTTATGGAACCGGGGCTATTGCATTGGATAATCAAAATAATGTAGTGAGGGTGGGTGGCGTAAAATACACCATCAAGGATGGTATTGTGTATGATGCCAAAAAATTATTGGCCGATGTAAAAGATATTGTGGATAAAGAAAAGGCTAAGCTGAATTACAAAATCATCCAGCCGGGATTGCATTAAAAAAATAACCTTCATCCTTTTATGTCAGTGAACATCAAGGGATGAAGGTTTTTTATTCCTAAGGTTTAACGCGTCAGGTAAAGCGTATTTATGTCTTTGTAATTATCACCTGATTCCGTGTATTCTTCCACGTCTTCAAGAATCAGATTTTTGCCGTCGAGCTGTTTGATCTTTAAAGTTTGGCTGATATTGTTCGAGGGGGAAATCAATGTAAGTTCATTTTTAGTGACAACATAATTTCCTTCTGAATCATCAAATTCATCTTCTTCAAGGTCTTTGGCATGTGCAATGAAGGTTTGGTCGGTTTTAAATTCAATGTAGCTTCCCTGGGCAAAAATGTCGCTATCTTCATCTTCTTTAACTCCGTTTTTCAGGTATAGATAATCTATCTTTTTCATATTCCATTTGCCTACAATGAGGGTTTGTTTATCACCATCGTTGTTCTCTTTTTTCTTGCAACCAATAAAAACGAAAGCAAATAATCCGGCGATTAGAAATAAGTTTTTCATAAAGGGGGTAAATTTTTGGGGATTAAAAAATATGGTGGTGAAAGTATATAAATTATTTTTTAGATGCAAATCGATAGCTATTATTTACCCCCAGAGAAGCAAACAGGTACATATTTATTTATTATTGTTACACTCGAACAAACGATGCAGCATGTTTCACTTTTCCGCGGATTAAATAAGCGGACACAGCCCATTTGGTGCAAATGAATTTAAACGGATTTGTTTTAGTCCTTTGGAGACGATTGTATTTTAGAGAGATGAATTGAACGTCGGTTTGCTTTTTTTTGCCAAGCAAAAACAACTTCTGCGTAGATCATCGATATGTGCGGGAGACCATTTCGCGGAGGATTTAGAGGCGTCATTACCCCATCGTTTTGGCATCTTAGAGGTATTTGGCATTTTCTTCCTTGTAGCATCATAAGGATTTTTTCAAACCTGCTGCTCGCGGCATTTTCAACAGATTTTTAATAAAATTGCCGTATCTTTATGCTTGTGAAACGCCTGATATTTATATTGATAATTTGCGGACTCATTCATACGGTGGCAGTCGCTCAACGCAATCCTTCTTCAACTACCGAACTGGCCGGAATGATTGATCAGCGCTACCCTGATTCTGCACAAAAAGTTTTCGCCGCCTACAACTGGGTTACTTCAAATATCCGTTACGATTCACAAAAAGCATTTGTCATCAATAACAGCACTGATCCGCGGGCAGTGATAGATGTGGCCTTCAAAAGAAGGGCAGGGGTTTGCGAAAATTTTGCAGCCATATTTGTCGATCTGTGTCAGCAGATGGGGTTAAGGGCGGTGGTTGTTGAAGGATATGGAATTCAAAATAATCTGGCCGATCGGGTAGCGCATAGCTGGGCAGCGGTCAATTTGGATAACGATTGGTTTCTTTTCGATCCTACCTGGGATGCAGGAAGAAACGGTCGCTTTTCATTCTATAAGAAAACCGGTGAAGAGTTTATATCCACACACCGGCCATTTGATCCAATGTGGCAAATGGTTTCATACCCGAAGATCGATCGGGAAGCGCGAAGCACTGCTTACTTTCATTATCGCGATTCGATAAAATTGTTTTTATCAATGGACAGTTTACATAGATTCGAAACGGCATTGCAAAGAGTCAGGCGAACGACAAAGCCCAATGATCTGGCAGAAACGCATCAAAAAGTATTAAACAATAATCTGGAAATACAAAGGCAGGAACAGCAAATGGAATGGTATGGCCGGGCGGTTGATTTAATGAACGAGGTGGGAAGTGCTTTAAACGAATTTATTGATTTACGAAACGAACAATTTTCGTCGGTGAAAGAAGAAGCCAGGCTTAAAAAATTATTAACAGGATTGGATTTGCTGCTCGATTCCGCTCAGCAGTATCTGACCCGGGTAGATGGAAGCCCGGCCAGTTTGGTGTATGGCACGCAGCCGGCACGGGAGCAATTGACAAGGCTTGATCAAAGATTAAAAGAGCAAAAAAACTTTCTCGAAAAATATCTCGTCGCAGATTTGTATCAGCGAAAGAAAATGTTTTAATAAGATTTTATCCCTTTAAAAAAGAAGGAATAACAGCGATACAAATGGTGAAGCGTATTTAAATCCGTCTCGTTATAATATTTTTTTCAGTTAACTTGCCTGACCTTAATATTTTCAAAAATTTCGCTTATGAAGAAGCTTCTTTTTTCCCTGTTTCTAATTCCCGGTTTTTTGTCAGCACAGAAAAAACCCTTGGATTTTGATGTATATGATGAGTGGCAATCCATTGGTGAAAGGTCTGTTTCAGGAGATGGTAAATGGGTAGTGTATGCAGTAAATCCGCAGGAAGGCGATGGCACCTTATATATCGAATCAGCCGATGCCAGGTTTAAACAAGCCATCCCAAGAGGTTATAAAGCGACCATTACGGAAGATAGCCGCTTTGTTATCTTTAATATCAAACCATTTTTTAAGGTGACCCGCGAAGCGAAGATTAAAAAGAAAAAGCCCGATGATATGCCCAAAGATTCTATGGGTATTCTGGAACTGGGAAAGGATAGTATATTGAAATTTAGCAAAATCAAATCGTTTAAAACACCGGATAAAGGATTCGGCTGGCTTGCTTATCAGAAAGAACAGCAGGTGGAAAAACCAAAGGCGCCCGCGAATAAAACAGTAGATAGCCTAAAAAAAACCATCGATTCTCTGCATAATATTATTAATGAATTGCAGGCCGTAAAACCGGAAAAAAAGAATAGAAAGAGCCGGAAAGATGATTTGGAAATGTTTGCCGACAGTACAAGCCGGGAAGGAAGTGAAAAGGGAAACGATCTGGTACTTTATAACCTTGTTTCAGGAAAAGAACTGATTTTTAAAAATACCGGCGATTATGCTTTTGACAAGAACGGCGATCAATTGGTGTTTTTTATGAATGACATTACGAAAGATACCGTAGCTAACCATGGGGTGGTATTGTATTCATTGAAAGAGGAAAAGCAGGATACCATCCTTCGGGGAATCAATGAAATAAAAGGTTTCGCTTTTTCGGACGATGGTAAGCACCTGTCCTTTATGGCAGAGAGCGGAAAAAACAAGAAGGCTCTGCAAAAGTTTTATGATCTCTACCTGTTCAATGCGGGGGGTGATACTGCTCGTAAAATTGTAGATAAATCCACCGCCGGTATGCCTGAAAACAGCAGTGTAAGCGAAAACGGTTTTCTCCGGTTTAGTGAAAATGGGAAACGCCTCTTTTTCGGAACCGCACCCATTGCAGCGCCAAAGGATACAACGCTGATAGAAATGGATCTCGTAAAGGTGGATATCTGGAATTATAAAGATGATTATCTGCAAACACAACAATTGAGCAGGTTGAATAGTGATCTTAAAAGGAATTATCAGGCGGTTTACGATTTGTCATCGGGCAAGATGCTGCAACTGGCTTCCGAAGGGCTCCCCACTATTTCAGTGGCAGATGAAGGAAATGCCGATTTTTTCATGGCCGTAACAGATACAGGCAGGAGGGTAGCATCGCAATGGACGGGTAGTACATTAAAGGATGTTTATCTGTCTAATATCAATACAGGCGAGCAAATATTGGTCAAGAAAAACCTGAACGGGTATTCTTATATTTCTCCTACAGGAAAATATATATTGTGGTATGATAATCTGGATAGCAATTATCATGTTTTTGATGGCAGACAAAAACGCAATATCACTTCGGCCATCCAGGTGCCATTGTATAA
>JBIQMB010000261.1:0-5652 GCA_044463745.1 Chitinophagaceae bacterium
CTGAAAAATATATTGGAAATCGCGTTCGAGCGTAATCCGGTAATAACTGCGATGGATGGGATCGTAAAGTTTTGTGAACCGGATATTTCCATTCACATCATGGTTTCGGATTCCATAGCTCAATTCATTCCATATCGAAATAGTTTTTTTAGACGGGTAAGTTTTGTTATACATAAAGCTAACACCCAACCGGCTTCCGCCAAATTGAAATGGCCTGAAAACAGAAGGCAAAGGCGGAAAAAACCACCTCCGCTCCTTGGTATGATCATTTAAAACCATACCGTTCAGCAATAACTTTTTCCAGGTAAACCGGTTTGTAACCCTGTCAATAGAATCAAGGTACGACTTGCTATGAGTTACCACATAAATACTGTCTTTATATCTGATGTAGCGCAATTCCTGCGTAGTTAATGGCTCTGAACGAACCGTCTGCCAGAAGGTACTGTCCTGGTCATAAGCTGAGGCTGTTGTTACACTTAATTCATCGCCAAAATATTTTTTTGGAAAGACTTTATTCAGTTCAAAATCTGTATAGGAAAGTGTAGTTTGGCCGGATACTTTTTGCCTGCCCGATTTGGAAAAATAAGTAAACTTTTGACCCGTAATCATCCATGCCTTATTACCGACGAATTGATAAGACTGTTCTACTTCAAAAAAATCATACTGCGGCAAATGATATTTAGGAAATGAAAACTTTGTATGGAGAATAGCCCAGGTGCTGTCTTCAATGGTTATTTCTCCTTCAACTGTAGCATTGCTAAGAGCTCTCGGCCTGACGCTTATTCGGTAATTCTTTCGTCCATTTACCCTCACCACTTCCAGCATTCTGAACTTATAAGCTATCAAACCGCTATAGCTCACCGGCGATAAAATCGGAACCTCTGATACGGCCGGCACCTTAAGTAAATTATGATAGAAATTAAAATCTCCTTCGGTTGAATGCAGGTAAAATAATCCATCGGCTTTTCGCCCTCTTGTCACACCTATCCGCTCTTCCTTCGTTCTTTGCGGCGATTCGTAATCAAAACGTAGCGCTACCTCGGCAAAGGCCATCTTCTTCAAATCCGCATTGACATCCGAAGTATCTGATGTGGGGCGTTTTTCCCTTACTTTTTCTGTAGAATCATATTGTATCGCCTTGATGTATATATTGCAAGAGTATGATCCGGGTGCAGCCAATTTTTCTCCTTTATTTATAACCACCTGCCGAATGATGGAAGCCGCCATGTCTTTTCCCTTAACCACAACTTCACTTAATTGCTGCGCTTCATCTGCTTCCAGGATTATATTTTTTTCTACAGCATTATTCTCAAGGATAATAGTGGTCACCAGCGTTTTGTAACCAAGCATACTGACTATCAGATCGTACTTTCCCCTCTCCAAACTTATTTCATAGGCACCGTTTTCACGGCTCATCGTTCCCGACCTGATTTCTTTTATTTCAATCGAAGCAAATGGAAGAGGCTCCAGATGAGTATTGGTAACCTTACCAAACACTTTGTAGGTCTGGGCTTCGCACCACACAGATGAGGCAAGAAACGAAAAAAATAAAAGAGTAGTTCTCATCCTTAAAAGGTTTCCGGAGACGGACTAAAGATGAGATATTATGGTTTAATACGAATTATCTTGATGGTGATTTCCGATTTGTTTAACACTATCGTTTCACGCTCGATCCGGTTACTGCGGATCTACATCCGGCAAAACAATGACACTTTTGAAATCCTTTTTTGATTTAAGAAGGACGATGAGATTCTTAATAATTTCTTTTTGGATATTCAATTGCTTTCGGTCAGGCGCCAGTTTCAATAATATATCCATCAGATACTGGTTTCTTATCCGGCCAATAATCGGTTCTGCCGGGCCGATGATATTTTTAAATTCTTTTTCAAGCATGAGTGCCAAATCAAAGGCAGCGGCCGTAACGATATCTTTCTTTTTATGCTTCAATACAATTTTGAGCAACCGGCTGAAAGGCGGATAAAAAAACTGCTCCCTGAGTTTGATTTCATTTTCGTAAAACCCTTGGTAATCGTGGTTTTTAACCCAACCCAATACCGGACTATCCGTCTTGGTTGCCTGTATCAGCACCTTGCCCTGGTTATCTTTTCTTCCTGCTCTTCCGCTCACCTGTTCCATCAGTTGAAATGCTCTTTCATGAACCCTGAAATCGGCAAAGTTAATCAGCGCATCAGCATCCAAAATTCCGATCAGGCTTACGTTTTCAAAATCCAGTCCTTTCACCACCATCTGCGTACCGGCGAGGATATCAATTCGATGCTGTTCAAAAAGTTTGATCAGGTCATCGTGTGCGTGCTTACCTCTTACCGCATCCACATCCATCCTTGCTATCCGGGCATCATCAAATATTTTCATCAATTCTTCCTCTATCTTTTCCGTTCCGAAATTCCTTTCGCGCCAGTCGGAGCTGCCACAGGCCGGGCATTTGATCAACCGGGAATAGATATTGCCACAATAATGGCAATGTAATTTGCCTGATGATTTATGTAGTGTAAGACTTACATCGCAATGTGCGCATTTGGGAATATATCCGCACATGCCACAAATAAGCATGGGACTGTATCCGCGCCGATTTTGAAAAAGAATAACCTGTTTTTTTTTCTTAAGAGCAGTGAAAATTTCTTCTTTCAACTGCGGTGAAATAATAACTTTTTGATTGCGGGGAACTGCAATGGCCTTCAAGTCCACCACCTGGATCACCGGCAGCTTCCCTTCGCCAAATCTTTCATTCAGTTTTACAATTCCGAATTTCCCTTTTTCTGTATTATGAAAGGTTTCTAATGACGGTGTAGCACTGCCCAATACCACCTTGGCCCCAAATAAACCGGCATAATAAATAGCCGCATCCCGGGCCTGGTATCGGGGTGCAGGATCCTGTTGTTTATAAGATGTGTCCTGCTCTTCATCTACAATCACCAGCCCCAGGTCTTTAAAAGGAAGAAAGAGTGCACTCCTGGCACCGATCACCACTTTTACTTCCTGATTTTTCACCTTATTCCATATCTCCATTCGCTCCTTATTATTAAATTTAGAATGGTATATGGCAATGTTTCCGCCAAAGTTTTTTTGAAGTTTCCGAATGATTTGTGTCGTAAGTGTTATTTCAGGAAGAAGATATAAGGTCTGTTTATTCCGGGCTATCATCCGATGAATGAGCTTCATGTATATCAGCGTTTTACCGCTACCCGTTATTCCGAATAATAAGCATACATCTTTTATCATCAGTTGCTCAGTAAGTTCTTTGAACGCCCGGTTCTGATGCTCGCTCAATTCAAAATCCAACTCATTTATCTTAGGCAAAGCAGGCAGCCGATCCACTGCTCTCAGTTCTGCAAACAAAATCTGTTTATCAAGCAGACCCTTGAGATGCGAGATGGTGGCATTCGATTTTTTGAGCAAATCCTTTTGTTTTACCTCACCCTCGGTGCGCTGAAAATGAAGAAAGGAAAGCAGGAGTTCTAACTGCTTGGGCGCGCGCTCGAGCTTGCTCATCAGGTCATGCATGGCTCCATCTGTTTCATAAACAGCATTCATTGTTATGAAATATTCCTTCTTTCTTTTATAATCATCCTCGAGTGCTTCGAAAATGAAGCACACCCCTTTTTCAACAAGCCTTTTGAGTACAGGAAGTACATTAACCAGCGATGAAATATCCTTAACCTCCGAAATACGCAATTCCTTTTTAAGCAACAATGCCTCAGCTATCAGGTATTCTTCATCGCCCAAAGCAGAAAAATCATCACCGTATTCATCATTAAACTGAATAATGGATTCGCTGCTTAGTTTGAGGTGGGCCGGCAATGCGGCAATCATCACTTCTCCTTCACTGCACATATAATAATCGCTCATCCACTGCCAAAGATTCATTTGCTCATCGTACACAATCGGATCCTGATCGATGACACTGATTATATCGCGGGTAGAAAAATCAGGCCTGGATACAAACCGTCTAACAATTCCTGCATATTTTTTATTTGTCCCAAAGACCACTTCTACCCTGCAACCCGGCAATATCTGTTCGTGAAAGTGCTGAGGAACGGAGTAGGTATATAGTTTGGGTACTGCCAGAGGTAAAATAACCTCGATCCATTTTGCCGGTTCAGAATCTGCGAACAATGCCCCTTTTTCCATTAATACAAATATATAGGATGTGGGTGAAGTAAACCGTTTGTTTTGATCTACAACTTTATAAAAAAAGAATAATAATCATCCGAAATAACTACAGAAAATGACAAACTTTTGTATTTTTACCTCCTTGATTAGTTAACCTGTAACACTTGAAAAACCGCCTTCACAAAAGTCCGCTTTCCGAACACATTGAACTTAGTCAAAGCTTCTCCGAGTTTTTGTTAAGCTACGGCATTATCAGCGCCAAAGCAATTGACTATCTTATCAAAAACAGTTATTATCTGCAGATAAGGAAAAATGAAATCCTGGTTCCACCTGGAACCTTACACCCATCGTATTACTTCATCTTGCAAGGTGTTTTGCGGGGTTACATGTCTGGCGATGGGTGTGAAATTACCACATGGATTGATTGGGAAAATTCAATGGTAAGCACCATCGGAACTATGGAAACCGACGTGATTACAGATGAAGCGATTCAGGCATTGGAAGATTGTCATCTCATTGAGTTTTCGCAGGAAACCCTTAATCATATTTACGATAAATTTCCTGAAACAAATCGTATCGGCAGGTTGATCATTACCGAAAACCTTCGTACTGCAGAAGAACGCGCTTACATAGCACGACTACCCAATGCTGAAGAAAGATATAAAAGGTTTATGACGCGAAATGGAGATTTGATCAACCGGATTTCACTGAAGTATGTGGCATCCTTTCTAAATATGAAACTAGAAACGCTCAGCCGGATTCGGGCCAGGTATTAATCCATCAGTTTAAATACCAACTCTTTCATCAGCGATGCCGGAGCCGTACCCTGGCTTCCTATGCCCACCAGCTTCAGATTATAATGATGCATCAGTAAAATGGCTTTTTCAAAATCGGAAAAGGTATAATTTTTAAGGGCGGCCATCGCCTGCCTGATGGCACTCGGATTATTATAAAAATAACTTCGGAGCGAATTTTCACTCTTGTCTGTTAACTGATATACAATCATCAACCGCGTAAAGTAACCGTATAAGGTTGGCAGCACCAACTGTATAGGAAGTGCTTTGGGATTACCGTCCATATATTGAATGATGGATAACGCCTTGGCATAATTCTTAAAGCTCAGCGCCTCCTGTAGTTCAAAAATATTGTAGTCTTTGCTGATGCCTATGTACTTTTCTATATCATCTTCTGTAATTGTATTTCTGCCATTCAGGTTGAGCGAAAGCTTATTGACCTCATTGGTAATTCTTGAAAGATCGTTACCCACATGATCTACCAAAAGCGTTAACGCTTTATTCGTTATCTGCAATCCTTTGGCCTGGATATAGCCGTTGGTCCATGCGGGTAATTGATTGTCGTATATTTTTTTACTGGTAAAAAGTTCACCGTGCTTCTTGATAAATTTGGCAAACTTGGTTCGGCCATCTACGGTTTTGCCCTTGTAACTGACAACAAGAATGGTTCCGTCATTGGGGTTTTCAATATAGGACTCGAGCTTGTCGATATCACGCATATCCTGCC
>JBIQMB010000262.1:0-5651 GCA_044463745.1 Chitinophagaceae bacterium
CGGTGGCGAACGAAAGCACGAGAGAGGTTTGGACGGTCTGGCGCGGGATTGGCCGGAACACAAACCCTACCACCCATGGCAACCCCTTTGTGCCGGTCATAAAATCCATGGCTCCCGAAAAGCCCGCACCACCAAACCACCCCGGCACCTTCTGTGCACCATGCGGAAATATAGTAATCGCAATCGTCAGCCTGCTAACCAAAGCCACCCAACTTTTAGAATTCGTTTTTAATAACCTCTTCATACTCCTACATTTAAATTTTCATCTACAAACATAAGGAAGGAAATGCAACGTGTAAATTTATCAACACTACCACATTCAAACTCCCATTCATTTATCAAAAATTAATCCCATATTTCACCCTGCTGAAAATGAGAGCATTAATCTTCTTTACCTATTTAAGGAAAAAAACATCCCAAGTCAATCCCAAACCGAAACTTGCATAAAGTTTGTGGTTAATATAGTCGAAACGGCTGCATGTCCGCCAATTAAATAATGTGAAAAATAAAATACTATGCTTATTACTTCAACGGGTCTTTTAGAAAAATTCAAATTGGTCAGGGATCATACTGAATCACTTTGCAAACCTCTGATGACCGAAGATTATGTTGTTCAGCCTATAGCCCAGATCAGTCCTCCCAAGTGGCATCTCGGCCACACGACCTGGTTTTTCGAAACAATGGTATTGAAAAAATATCAGCAAGGATATAAAGAATTTCACCCCGAATTCAATTTTGTGTTCAATAGTTATTACGAAACCGTGGGTGCGCGCGTTATCCGTACCGACCGCGGAAATCTGAGCCGGCCATCGGTAAAAGATATCTACGCTTACAGAAAATATGTGAATGAAGCCATGGAAAAACTGATGGAGGGAGAGCTGCCTGAAGAAGCTGAATCGATTATAGAAATCGGACTAAATCATGAACAGCAACACCAGGAACTCTTACTTACCGACATCAAATATATTTTGGGTAACAATCCACTCTTCCCCCTGTATGATGAAAATTACATAGAAGACCAGCCCAATTCGGATGAAGGTTACATCAACATGAAAGAAGGACTCTACGAAATCGGATTTAAGGGCGTAGGCTTTTGTTATGATAATGAATTGAAGCCTCACAAGGTTTATCTTGAAAATTACCAGATCAGTCGCCGGCTGGTTACCAATGGTGATTATCTGGAATTCATCCAGGACGGCGGATACGAAAAATTTAATTTCTGGCATTCTGATGGCTGGGCATGGGCCAAAGAAAGCAAGAAAGCGCCACTGTACTGGCATAAGATCGACGATCAATGGCATGAATACACGCTGGCCGGATTAAAACTGCTTGATCGAGACGCCACACTGCGGCATATTAATTATTATGAAGCATTTGCGTATGCTCAATGGAAAGGCCGGCGCCTACCGACAGAGGCAGAATGGGAAGCGGCTGCCGATCAGTTCAACTGGGGAAGCCGGTGGGAATGGACGGAAAGCAGCTACCTGCCCTATCCCGGATTTTCGAAACTGCCCGGAGCGCTGGGTGAGTACAACGGAAAATTTATGGTAAGCCAGAAGGTGCTGCGCGGTGCATCGGTTGCTACGCCCAAGGGACACAGCCGAAAAACGTATCGTAATTTCTTTTATCCAAATGAGCGCTGGCAATACACCGGTATCAGACTCGCAAAATAAAAACATGGATAAACAGCAGTTTAAAAAAGATGTTTTGGCCGGCCTGAAGGCAGAACCCAAGTATCTTTTATCAAAATATTTTTACGACAAAAAAGGCGATGAGTTATTTGAGCGTATTATGCGATGCAAGGACTATTACCTCACGCGTACCGAACTCGAAATATTTAAAACCAGAAAGGGAGAAATTGCAGATGCGGTTACCAATGGGAAGAAAAAGATAGATGTAATAGCACTGGGACCGGGCGATTTTTCTAAAACCATCCACCTGATAGAGGAGTTGTATGAACGTAAGAAAATAGAGCACTGCTTCCCGATAGATATATCTGAAAATATTATCCACAACCTGAAACCAATGTTTGCGTCCGGGTTTCCTGATATAACTTTTCACGGACTTGCAGGTGAATATTTTACCATGATGCCCGAAGCTCTTCGTATATCAAAAAATCCGCGACTGGTACTATTTGTAGGTGCTACCATTGGTAATTTCCTCCCTGAGGAGATGCATGCATTTTGCAAAAAACTAAGCAGCAACCTACAGAAAGGTGATAAAGTTTTAATTGGATTTGATTTGAAAAAAGACCCACGAAAAATTCTCGCCGCATACAATGATTCTGAAGGATGGACAGCCAAATTCAATCTGAATCTGCTCACGCGAATCAATCGTGAACTTGGGGCTGATTTCAACCTTCGCCGTTTTGTGCATTACCCCACTTACGATCCGGGTACAGGCGCATGTAAAAGCTATTTGATCTCCACCAGAGAACAGGAAGTCAAAATCGGCACTGCTACCTTAAAATTTAAAGAAGGCGAACCCATTTACGCCGAAGTATCTCAAAAATACAACCTAAAGCAAATAGAGGAGACCGCTGCTGCTACGGGCTACAGGTCGAAAGCGATTTTTATGGATTCAAAACAATATTTTGTGGATGTAATATGGGAGGTGAAGTAAACCGGGCGAATAAAAAATATTTTCAATAGGAAACGCGATGTAATAGAAAAGTTTCCATAGTTTTGCGCCTCCATGAAAAAGAAGTTGATTAAAAGAAAGGCGGAAGACTTATTTAAACAGTACGGTGTAAAGGCCGTAACCATGGACGAAATATCCAACCAACTATCCATTTCCAAAAAGACCCTTTATAGCTTTTTCAGTGATAAAAACGATCTTGTAGGTGAGGTCATTTTCGACCTGCTTGACCGGAACAAGACTGCGTGTTTAGAATGCCATGCCGAGGCAACCAATGCCATCGAAGAAATATTTTTTGCAGCGCGAACCCTTGAAACTGTATTGGACGGCGTTAATCCGCTGATGTTGTTTGATCTGGAAAGAGGTTTTCCGGGAGCCTTTCAAAAGTTTCAGGAATACAAATACGATTTTTTAAAAAATCTTATCACTAAAAACATCGAATGGGGTAAGAAAGATGGAATCTACCGTGAGGATATTAATGCCGATTTGTACGCAAGAGCACGGCTGGAGATGATGACTCAGGCATTCAACGACCAACTCTTTCCCCGCACAGAAAACTCCTTTTTACAGATTCAGCGGCAGTTGCTTGAGCTGTTTCTATATGCTATGGTAACACCCGCAGGGCTAAAAATTATTAATCAACACAAAAAACAATCAAACCCTAAAACCGGTTAAATCCTTCAATATGAAACACATTTTAAAGTATCTGTGTCTGATTCTTTTTATACTCCCTACCCGGCCGGTTCTTGCACAGAATACCGATAGCAACACCGTTCATTATTTCACCGCCAGGCAAGCTGTGGATTATGCCATGAAAAACTCGGTAACGGTGCAGAATGCCTTACTGAACATCCGCGCCCAGGAACAAACCAACAAGCAGGTAACTTCAGCAGCCCTACCTAACGTACACGCATCCGCCGGTCTTAATTTTAATCCGAAGGTGAGTGTTATGACCTTCCCCAACTTCATTGCCCAGAGCACCTACGGGGTACTTATTCAGAATGACGTTAGAAAAGGCAATGGCCAGCCGATTGAGATGCCGGAAGACTTCGGAACAATCGTGGCAGGGTTTGGTACCAAATGGATGTCGAATGCCAGTGTTGACCTTACGCAGGTTCTTTTTGACGGACAGGTATTTGTAGGACTGATGGCACGAAAAGCTTCCATCCGCAATGCCGAATTGATGGCAGAGATAACCGAGGAACAGATTAAAACAAATGTGTACAAAATATATTACCAACTGGTGGTAGCAGCCCGCCAGATAACCACCCTGGATGCCAACATTGCCAATTATGAGCAACTGCTGCACGATACCAAAATTATTTATCAAAACGGATTTGCCGAAAAACTGGATATCGACAAGGTACAGGTGCAGCTTAGCAATCTGCAGACACAGCGTTTAAAAGCCCAAAATCAGATTGATGCAGGAATGGAAGGCCTTAAATTTTTGATGGGCATGCCTATGGCTGACTCTCTGGTTTTATCCGAATCTCTCAGCGATGATGATATTAAATCAGGCGTACTTAGCGAAGAATATCACTTTGAAGACAGGAAGGAATATCAGCAACTCCAGACCCTGGTTGAACTCAATAAACTGAATGTAAAAAGGTACCAGTTAAGTAAGCTGCCCAGTCTGGCTTTTGCGGCCAACTACACCAAAAGCGGACAGTTCATGGATTTCAAATTGTTCAAAGGACCATACTATACATCATCCTATCTGGCTTTGCAACTGAATGTGCCCATTTTTTCGGGACTTAGCAAAAACGCCCAGATAGAAGCAGCGAGGATAACCCTCAGGCAAACCGAAAACAGCTTGCGGCAACTGGAGTCATCCATTACAAATGACATTATCCAATCGCGGCTGAATATGAAAACGGCCATTTACAACATGGACACACAAAAGAAAAACGTGGAACTGGCCGAGCAGGTTTACCGTTCTACCAAACTAAAATACGATGAGGGCGTGGGCAGCAATCAGGAAATATCCACCGCACAGACCGATCTGGTTACAGCGCAAAATAATTATTACAGCTCACTCTACGATGCCATCATATCCAAAATTGATTACCTGACGGCAGCAGGAAAATTATAAAAACAAATCATTCAATCGACTTACATGAAAACAATTAATCAGTCACTCTTCTTTGCCCTGTCATTGTTACTGCTCATGGCCTGCGGCAACCGCACCGGATCAAATGGTTCTGATCTGGCAGCCAAAAAAGCAAAATTGGAAGAACTAAAAAAACAAAAGGAAGCCACCGACCAATCGATTGCGGAACTGGAAAAAGAAATCGCTGCCATCGATACCTCCTTTTCTGCACAAACACCAAAACTTGTAGCAGTTCAGGCTTTGGAGCCGGAAGATTTCAAACACTACCTCACCCTGCAGGGAGAAGTGAACGCGCTGAACGTTAGCTACATTACTCCTGCCGGACAGCCGGGGCAGATTAAATCCATTTTGGTGAAGGAAGGCGACCGGGTTCGCAAAGGACAACTTGTTTTAAGGTTGGATAATTCCATCTCATCCGAAAATGCGAACGCAGCACGGCAGCAGGTTAACGCGGTTAAATCTCAGTTGGCTCTGGCTAAATCGGTATATGACAGACAAAAAAATCTGTGGGAAAACAACATTGGCACTGAGGTGCAATTGCTACAGGCCAAAACCAATCTGGAAGCGCTTCAAAGTCAGCTAAGCACAGCCGAAGCCAATGCCAAAGCAGCCGAAAACATGTCGAACCAAAGCAATGTTTACAGTGATGTAGATGGCATTGTGGATGAGGTAACCGCAAAGGTGGGTGAAACCTTCAACGGCAACCCGCTCGCAGGCGGATTCATACGAATAGTGGGCGACCGCGATATGAAGGTAACCGTAGTCATCCCTGAAAGCAATGCTTCCAAAGTACAGAAAGGCAGTACGGTTATCGTAGAATTTCCGGATACAAAACAATCATTTCAAGGAACGATTTCATTCCTTAGCCGCACTATCGGCGTCACAACCAGAGGGTTCACTGCAG
>JBIQMB010000263.1:0-2461 GCA_044463745.1 Chitinophagaceae bacterium
CGTTTCATTATTTCATGAAGAGGCAGGATTTTGGTCTCTGTATGCCATTTTCAATCCGATAGCTAAAGCCAAACTACATACTGCTCTTATGGAGGAGATAGACAAGGCGATTAAAGATGGATTTACGCAGGAAGAATTAACCAACGGCATTAATGCTTTTTTAGAAACGCAAAAAAGTCTTCTGGGAATGGATCCCATTATTGCGGGGATTATTAGCCTCTATATTGAAGATAATCGAGACCTAAATGACTTCGACAACTTTCAAAATAAAATTAAGGCATTGACCTTGGCAGAAGTAAACAATGCGATGCGGAAATACTTTGATAAATCGAAGCTCGTGTTGGTGTACGCGGGGGATTTTGATAAGAAGGAGTAAAAACAATTAATACCTGAGAGTTCCAGAACCGGTCAAATTAATTATTGATGAAAGCAAAAACTAAATTCTTAGCGACCGCCTTATTCCTTCTTTCATTTACAACTGCGCAAAGCCAGGAGATAAACGTAAAGGAACTTGATTTGTATGCTCAAAAACTGATAAAAGATTTTGATATACCCGGATTTGCATTTGGAGTTGTTCGCAACGACTCCATTCTTTTTATTAAGGGTTATGGAGCCAGAGAGGTAAATAAGCCTCTGCCTGTAAATGCAAATACAACCTTCGGTATCGGGTCCATTTCTAAATCCTTCACTGCTTTAACCCTTGGCATTTTAGTTGATCAGGGAAAAATCAACTGGGATGATCGGGTGAAAAATTACCTGCCTTATTTTGAACTCTACAACCCTTACGTCACTGAGAATTTCACCATCCGGGATCTGCTCACACACAGGAGCGGATTGAAAGAGGTAAGCGGAGGAACGCTTTGGTACCATTCCGATCTGTCAAGAAAGGATGTGATCAAAGGTTTAAAATATTTAAAACCAAATTCAGGATTCAGAGAAAGGCCGGCATATCAAAATGTGATGTTTTTGGTTGCAAGTGAAATAGTGAAAGAAGTCAGTGGCATGTCATGGGACGAGTTTCTTAAAATCAATATTTTTGATAAGGTACAAATGAAAAATAGCACCTCTGCCTCCACTGAGCGGGAAGCAAATTCAAACCTGGCTCTACCTCATATCTTGAATGAAAATTTTGACGAAATAGTTGTAGAACAGGAAAAAGGAGACAACATTGCACCAGCAGCCTCTATTTATTCCTCGGCTCAGGATATGGTTAATTATCTGCGGCTTTTATTAAATGATGGCGTATTTGAAAAAGATACTGTAATCAGAAAAACTGTTTTAGATGAGATATTCAAGCCACAGATATTATTTAGGTCATTAAGCGCGCCCATGCATAACCAATTTACTTCTTATGGATTAGGATGGTTTATAACACCCTATAACAATTATCGCATCATAGACCACAGTGGCGGCATTGACGGGATGACAGCAAATCTCATTATGATCAAAGAACTGAATACCGGCATTGTGGCTCTCACTAATTGCGAAGAAATACCAACACACTTATTAACCTGGAAGTTACTTGAGCAGGTGTTTAACGACAAGTCTTTTGATGTGTATCAAGAGAATATAGAATCCAGAAATGATCAAAAAGCTTTTGTGAAAGAGTATAAAAAGAACCGTGAAAAAACAAGGATACCAAACACAAAGCCCTCATTAACCCTGGAAGCATATGCAGGAACATACAACGATAAAATGTACGGGGATATTTATATAAATCTAAAAAAAGAAAACCTGGAAATCAGTTTCTCACATACCCCGCTTTTTAAAGGAAAATTGACGCATTGGTATTACGATACTTTTCTGGTTGACTGGGATGACGAACGCGTTCCAGACGGCTTTTTGACGTTTAACTTTAATGCCCGAGGAGAAATAACAGGGTTTACCCTTGACCAGACCAATCTATTAGATGTTGACTTTACAGAGTTGGAGATAAAAAGGTACCGGATGCCCCAGTGAAGTAGGTAGCTAGCAAACAATGATCAATATCCTGAGAAAATTTCTTCTTGGCCGTAAAATATAACTTGATATCTTTTCTAAAATTTGGTGATCCAACCTTCGAGACATATTGGGTCAACAGACAAACTTTCTCCAATTATGGCTGGGCCTAAATATTTTGAATGAAACTAAATTTCTCTCTACATAAATTTTTCGAGAATTGAGAAAATGTACCCAAATCTGTTTCCTTCCTAAACGGAATTACGACCAAATATGAAACAACCGTCATTAGCAATTGGTTCGGTTTGGCGATTGATAATTTAAAAATCAAGCGATTTTTTGAGGATTACTTCTTTTGTGGTATTGACTGGAGTTTGCATTAATGACAGGTTTGTTTCGACGAAAGTCCGCACAATTTCAAACACACAGTCAGCATCCGATGATGAGCTTTTTTTGATATCCTGATGAAAATGAATATAGAGCGATGCAGGCTCCTCAAAATCCTGTGACGAATCCTTAGGGG
>JBIQMB010000263.1:2471-5598 GCA_044463745.1 Chitinophagaceae bacterium
TTTTTCAGTAACGACTTAACGGTATGATCATGAAGTACTTAAATAATCTGTTGATAATAATCTTTATACCTATTTCTTTCTTAGCCTCGTGCGGCAAACAAAAAGAATTGACACCGGCTCCTGAGCAAGAAGGAAAAGAAGTAAATGCATTACCATTAAAAGGCGGCAAAGGAATATACATGGCCATAAACCGCATTTGGCCAACCTGGGCACCATTTACGATTTTGAAAGCACAAATCGTAAAAGACAATCAAATATACTCCTTGACCAAAGGTGTAAACTCCTCTGCGGTTAATGACATTTTTGTTCTCGATGACAACGTATATTCTGCGGGGTACGAAATCGAAAACGGCATCTCGGTTGCAAAATATTGGATTAACAACCAGGAAATAAAATTAACAGACGGCCGAAATAATGCAGAAGCGCAATCTATCATTGCAGTCAGCAATAACATTTACATCGTTGGAACTGAAATTAGAGGCTCGCATAAAGCTGCCATATATTGGAAAAACGGACTCCCTTTTAATCTGGAAGATGGCACAAGTGGAACCAAAGATGTCCATGTCCGTAAAATATTTATTGCCGATGATGATATTTATATATTGGGTTTTGAGGGAGATCCAGCTCCGGGTATCCTAACAGAAACACATCCATTAAAGCCTATTATATGGAAAAACGGAAAGGCTATTAAATGGTATCAGGACGAGTGCTATTGCTATGCCTCTTCCATTTATGTTTCGCAAAACGATATCTATGTAGGCGGGGAACACATTAACAAAAAGGGAATTTTGCGCGCCGGATTCTGGAAAAACAATCATTTCACCTTTCTTGACACCGAAGAAAACAGTTCAATTTATTACTCAAGTATCAACTCCATCTTCGTGAAGGGCAACGACCTTCATATGACCGGATACAAGTTTTATAATGATGGTTCCAAAAAATGGGAAAGTATGGCTTACTGGAAGAATTCGGCTACCAACATACTTGAAATACCTGATGCCCTTGGATATTCCATTTATATTTCAGACCAGGATGTTTATATAGGCGGCATTGCATTCAGCCGAAATACCAGTGGTGAATTCGACCGCAATATTGCAACTGTCAAATACTGGAAAAATGGTGTGGAAAAAGAAATAATGAGGGGCACTTTGACAACCGGCTTCTCAGTAAGTTCTATTTTTATCGTTCCCTGAATGGTTATGTAAAAGAGATGGTCAATTTTCTTCCATATCAAACCGAAGTGGACTCATACAGGCTTTCACCATTTTCATCCGTTGTCAACACCTCTGATAAGTAATCAAAAAACGGACGCAGGGCTTTAAAAGTGTTTACAACCTCTTTCTGAAAATCCGGACTAAGAACTTCCATGTCAGTGAAATTGCGTTGCAGGAGGAATTGTTTCTTCCTGATCAAATCAATCCCCGAACTGTCTTTAGCAAATCCCCGTGGAGCTGTCTTTGTCTCCTCTCCCTGAAGCCTTCCGAAATATTTTTTTATTTGTTCGCCGGTCAAAATTTTTCTTAGGGTCTTATCATCTGCAGCCAATTCTTTGCGAATACGCAACAGGTCACCCGAAGTCGGGTCACCAACACCACCGATAATTCTATTGTTTCCCGGTTGGATATAAAGATAATATCCACCTCGCAATAAAGGTTTGGTACGCCGAAGGTATAATCTGAAATGGGTTCTGAACGGTGTCTTATCCTTTGAGTAGCGAAGAAAGCGATAAATTCTGTGTACCTGAAATTTACCGATATCATCTGTCTCGGCTATTTGTTTATAGATGCCTTCGAAAAATAATTTCATATCCGCATAGATCGGGTCAAATTCAGCCTTGTGCGCTTTAAACCACTCCCGGTTATTGTTTTCGCTGAGTCGTTTTAAAAAATTCAGGTATTCAGGCTTGATGGTGTTCATAAAAAAACGTTCTTTTTCAATAGTACGGGTAAGTTGTCATTATCGTTTCTTAAAATAAAATCTGATTATTCCCATTCAGTCGCGTTAAGAAAAGTCGGGTTCGGGCTATCCGTAATTAAATCTTGTTTTAAATAGTAGTAGCATAACAAAACTCTTTGAATGAATATTTATTTTATAATTTCTCTATCTGGCCCGCCATGCAAGGTTCTTTCTATTTAATAATTACCACGTTTGTGGTATTGCTCACTTTTTTGTCCTTCGGTACTTTTAATCACCTGGTTTCAGTTTAAACAAAGAGAAGGATATGAAAAATTGTGCAGCATTTATATTTTATTCAATGTTTGTTTTCATTTCAGGGGTGCCATTAGCAAAAGCTCAGTACCCGACTCCATCTGGCATCTCATCCTATGTTGACTTTGTAAAAGATCAAAAGCTATCAGCAAAAGAGTACATACTTGATTTATTTGAGCGGTACGACATTGTGATTTTTGGAGAAAGAGAACATTCAGAACTAACGCAATACCATTTACTGAAAGATTTATTTTCCGACGAAAGGTTTTACAATCAGGTAGGGGATATTTTTATGGAAATAGGAGGAAGCAATTTCGATGAAAAAATCAATCGTTACCTTCTTTCACCCGATCTCACTTTAGAGCAAAGCAATCAAAGAGCACTGGAAATACAGCGCGATGTTTCATTTTACCCTCTTTGGGACAGATACAATTATCATTATCTGCTGACTTCTCTATACGAAATAAATAAAAACCTTCCTGCATATAAAAAACTCAAACTTCATCCTACTGATATTGCGGTAGATTGGAAGGAAATCAAGACAAGGCAAGAAGCTGTCAAACAGATTTATGAACGGCAAACAGCGCGCGATTCAGTGATGGCCGCAAATACCATCAATTACATCAACAAAAATTCCAAATCAGAAAACGCTCGGAAAAAATATTTTTTCATTTTAAATATGCCTCACGCCACCAACGGCATCTGGGTATTAAATGGAGTACCAAGAAAATCTACTGCGTCTTATATTATAGAACAATTCCCATCAACCGCCAACATTCTGATAAATATGGATAACATGAAAAATATGTTTTTTCTTCCGAATGGGTCACCGGACTTTCTACCCATTCTGGATGGAAAATGGGACGCCGCATTCGAATTTCTAGGGGTTGACGATGTGGGTTTCGATATAAAAGGCTCT
>JBIQMB010000264.1:0-5587 GCA_044463745.1 Chitinophagaceae bacterium
TAAGACGCAATATCGGAATTGTGTATTAACCAATGCTAATCATGTCACATTTTGAGCCGGCGAGAAGTATAATACTTTTTTATAGTTGGTTTTTTACAGCCTTAAAATTATCCTCCATTCACATAACTCTCCACCGGCATCCGGTTGGCGATGCTGCGTGCAAGCGTAAGTTCATCCGCATATTCCAGTTCGCCGCCAAAGGCAATGCCGCGGGCGATGGTGGTGGATTTTACAGCCTTTCCTTCCAGTTTTTTATTAATGTAGTAAATGGTTGTGTCGCCCTGAATGTTGGGTGACAATGCGAAAATGAGTTCCGTTATTTCATCTGAGTCTATTCTTGATAAAAGAGATTCGATGTTGAGCTGGTCGGGACCAATGCCGTCGAGTGGAGAGATAATGCCGCCAAGAACATGATAAAGTCCGTTAAATTGCTGGGTGGTTTCAATAGCAATCACGTCGCGGATATTTTCTACCACGCACACCTGCTGCTTATTTCGGGATGGCTGGCTACATATACCGCAGAGCTCCTTGTCTGAAATGTTACCGCATTTTGCACAAAACCTGATTTCACGTCTCATCTTTTTCACGGCATCGGCAAAGGCATCCACTTCAGGGGTTTCTTTCTTCAATAAATGCAGAGCCAGCCTGAGTGCTGTTTTCTTTCCAATTCCGGGAAGTTTTGAAAATTCGTTTACGGCATTTTCCAATAAGGAGGAGGCAAGATTCATAATGCAAATTTACTCAATCCGGGTTTAATTATTGCATCGGATAACGGGGATTGAAAGGGTTTTAGAGAAAGTTTAGAATGGTTTAGGAAAGCCGGGACTGCCTAAGAGGTGTAGTTGTGTTAGAATCGTTAGAATTGGGATGGTTTGGTTTGGGAATAGTGATTTAAGATTTCCTGCGTTATGAGGTGGTGCAGTTGATTGCAATGTAGTGGCGTCGGCGCGGCTTATGGTAGAAATGAAAGGGGAAGTGCTGTATCAGTCCAGTAGGGACGGCCTTTTAATTTTAGTGGTTTCGTTTTATAAGGTCGCCCCGCTGGGGCTTGGGGTTAAAATGATGCGAATGTGCTACCAAAGGGTCGCCCCGCTGAGGCTTTGCGTAACAGAATTGTCGAAATGCAATTTATGAGTTACCCCTTTCCGGTTACAAACCGGATATTTTAATTGATTCAAGTGGCCCAGCTTCGCTGGAACACTTGAACCAGAAAACGATAGGGGATTCTTTAGAGACGGTAAAATCTTTATATTTGTGATTATGAATTTATCGGCTCGAAACAGATTTAAGTTACACCAGTTTTTTTCCGGGAAACCGGTTAAACGGGCCTATTTATTTGGTTCATACGCCAGAAACGAAGCAAACAGTAATAGCGACCTTGACATTATGGTAGAATTGGATTACAGTGAACCGATAGGAATGAACTTTTTTAGCTTTCAAAATGAGCTTGAATCCTTGCTAAATATGAAGGTAGATTTAGTAACCAGTGACGGTATTTCAAAATATGTCAAACCTTTTATCGAAAACGATAAGATACTTATTTATGAAAGGGACCCTTACCGATAAAGTTAGAATACAACATATTCTGGATGCTATTTCTGAAATAGAGGTATATCTCAAAGCTGTAAATTTAGAAGATTTTCTATCAAATTCTGAAAAACGGTTTGCTACTATTAAGCAAATTGAAATCATAGGGGAGGCGTGCAATCAGATATCCTCTGAACTGAAAGACCGGCATTCGGAAATAGAATGGGCACAAATTAGGGGATTCAGAAATATCTCTATTCATGAGTATTTTGGTGTAAATCTTAGGATAGTATGGAATATTTCGAAGTATGATCTTCCTCTTTTGAAAAATAAATTTACTGACATTTTAAATCAATTGTAGATCCGCCAGGCTGACTGTACCAACAAGGGATGATTCTATAAAATCGAAGGGTTTCTAATTAGAAGTGGAAAAGCAAATTTGTCCATTAGGGCTTAAATGTTCATCAAAAAATCTGGTAATAAGTGGCCCAACTTCGTTGGAACACTTGAACCAGAAAGGGATACAATCTTTTGTCTTGAAGTGACAGCGGCACGGCCTTATGGTAGCCATGAATCGAAAAAAGCCGCATTAGTCCTGTAGGGACGACATTTTATTAATTTAATGATTCTGTTTAAGGTCGCCCCGCCGGGGCTTTGGGTTACCAAAATTGTCGTAGTGCCATTCGTGGGTAACGCCTTTTTGGATGAGAATGAATTACATTGATTCATGGTTTAACCAACATCTTTCTTCCCCTGCAAATTATTCTTTTTCCAGTTACAAACCGGATATTTTAATGGATTCAAGTGGCCCAACTTCGCTGGAACACTTGAACCAGAAAGGGATGCAATCTTTTGTCTTGTAGTGCCATGGGCACGGCCTTATGGTAAAAATGAATGGGAAAGAGTAGTCTTAGTCCTGTAGGGACGGCCTTTTTAATTTTAGTGGTTTCATTTTATAAGGTCGCCCCGCCGGGGCTTTGGACAAAAATGGTGCGGATGTGCTACCAAAGGGTCGCCCTGCTGAGGCTTTGCGTACCAAAATTGTCGAAATGCAATTAGTTACCCCTTTCCGGTTACAAACCGGATATTTTAATGGATCCAAGTGACCCAACTTCGTTGGAACACTTGAACCAGAAAGGCCTTATGGTAGGTATGTATGGACGGCCTTTAATTATTAGTATTTGAGAAGTAAAATCTTGCTATGCAAATGATGAATGATGAATGACGAACGATGAATGAGATATCTCACCCGCCCAATTCACATAAATTCCAGCCACGCCAGCCAACTATCTCACCCCTTTTTTTCCATGCCATAAATCAATTTGGCGAATTCGGATTTTACATATTTTAATAGCAATGGGCTGGCAAACAGGATGGATGTACCAACCAATCCGGCAAGGAATCCGATGATCCCGTAAATAAGCGGCGACTTTCTTGATGATCGGTAGGGCGGATCGGGACTGTCGAGTAATTTTATCACCGGCGTAGCCTTCTGAAGTTTATAGGCCGCATTCTGTTGATTAGCCACAGCATTGGCATATTGTGCCCTCAACATCTGCTTATCGGCCAGGATGTTCTCGGTTGGCACCCTGAACTGTAATTTAGAAGTGTTGGTGAACAGTGATTTCTGATCCAATGCAATCAGCTTCTGGTCTTTGCTGTTCATTACACCCCTCAGTGAATCCACCTTTTGCGTCGCAAATTCAAAATCCCGTTTGGCCTTCTCTCTTTTCAGTTCTATATAAAATTGGGAAATCTTATCAATAAAAGCATAACTGACCATACGTACCATTTCGGGCGAACGGCCGGTATAGCCTAACTGAAAACTGCTGGTTTTGGTAATCAGTGCATTCAGGTTTCCTTCAAAAACACCGGCTGCCCAATTGATCAGATATGGATCATCCGGGTCAATATGGATGTCTTTTTCCAACAGGCTTTTATTATGGTTGTAGTCTTCAAGTAAAAGCTGTGCAATGGTTTTATTTTGTTTTTCCGGCACCCTTGTCTGTGCTACTTCATTACGCGTAGTGCGGCTCTGTGCAAGCTCAACAATATTTACCGAATTTTCATCCGTAAAGCTCTTGCCAATATCCGCTGCGCCCATTAATGCCCCCAATACAGTAGAGCTGCTGCCGTTATCATTACCTGCTGTAAGCGGAAAAATGATGGCTGTGGAAGTGAAAGTAGTAGGCGTCCTCAGGGCAAGGAATACCATGACGGCTGAGCCCAAAAGGGCAATCAAAAGAACAATGTATATTTTTTTCTTTAGCCGGTTAAAAACTGCTGCTGTCAATTGCTGGGTTCCCATAATTTTATTTTAGCCGGGTTAACAAATAAGCGACCATAATGGGGATGGAGGTAACAAGTGTCTGACTTGCAAAACCGGTTACGGTTTTCCCTTGCGGCCTTTCGGGAACGGTTATCACACTACCGCTTTCTACTTTGGGATAAAAGTGAATAAATCCGAATGCTTTAGTGCGTTTGCTGGTTCCGTTGGCATAGGTTACATAAATTCTTTTACGCCATGGTCTTTGTTTATATCCACCTGCTTTATCCACATAATATTTTATACTGGTATGTTCAGGGTCGAAAAATACTTTTAACTGATTTTGTACAGTACCTTTTATCTCAATGACCGGATTGGTAGAAGGAATATACAAAACGTCGCCCGTTTTCATTTCCAGGTCATACTTGCTACCCGGCTGGCTTAGCGCTGCCTCCAGATTAATGGCGATGGGCTCGGTACCACCGGGAGGTGTAGGGAAAATTTTGTTGCCTCCGGAATCAAGTGTATATCTTTCATTATCGAAAGGATTGATTTTGTTGGAGACGCTGTCTCTTGATCTGAACAAAAACGCACCGGCAAGATTGGCGTTTTCTCGTACGCCACCTGCGCGTTTTACAAAGGAGGAGATTCTTTCATCCTGTTGCAGTTTTGGATAAGTACCAGGATATAGTATCTGCCCATCCAATCTTACATTTTGCTGAAGCTGAAACCTTGGGTTTCTTCTTACAAAGACCTGGTCGTAAGGCTTTAAGATCACGTTTTCTGTTATGGAGTCGAGCGATAAATTCTGGTTGATAGCGTAAGTTTTAATCACGGTGCCGCTAGGGGTCAGTCCGCCATTTAATGAATCCTGGTCAACCACGCTTGATACCGTGATGATGCCGAATTCGGCTGAGGGCAGCAGGCCATTTGAAAAATACAACAGATCTTTTAGCGTCATACTCCCGTATTTCTGGTAGGTGCCGGGTTTGCGCACCTCTCCCTCTATGCTTACCTCCTGTCGTTCGCCAAATTGGTTCCTGCTAAAGACTTCAATGATGTCATTGGCACCTATGGCGATATTATTCTCACTATTAATATTGACATTCAAGTCGTTCAGATTTACATTTATTTTATCTGATTTGATACTCGTGCTGTCACCCGCTCCTTTATACACATAGGCACGGTCCAGATAGGTGTTGGGTGTAACACCCCCGGCGCGGTTGATGAGGTCAAAGAGCCTGTCGCCGGGTCTTACCTCATATACATTTGGATAAGCAACCTCTCCCTTTACAATAACTTTATTTTTGAGTCCCGGATTGATGATGTTCACGGCTACGATATCGCCATCATACAATGGTTCATCCACCGTGGTGCCTGAAGCACGCATGCCGATGGCTTTCATATTGACCGTTTTGATGGTCTGTTTTTCATTCTCGTTCCGGATAATGGTTCCGGCAGATGCGTAAGCCTCGGATGTGAAGCCTCCGGAATAGCGAATCAGGTCTCGCATTCCTTCTCCGTCTTTTAGCTGATAATACATGGGTCGCTTAAACTGTCCGGTTGCCAATATTTTTTTCTCGTAAAAAGGAACGATGACAAAATCATTGTTTTCAAGATAAATATGCTTGCCAAAATCTCCGGTATTCAGATAATGATAAATATCGATGGAATCAATCACCTTTCCGTTTCGCGAAAGTTTAATGTTGCGCAGATTTCCATAATCGGTTACGCCGCCAGCCATAGCCACCACATTCATGGCATTGGTAAAAGCTGAAACCACTACAGGCCCCG
>JBIQMB010000265.1:0-5581 GCA_044463745.1 Chitinophagaceae bacterium
CATCACGGATTATTGACTTTACCAGACTTAGATCACTGTTGTAAGCTATTTGAAACGCAATTTCATTCCAGATAAACGGAAAATCCTGCCAGGAATAATTAAAGACGGCTGATTGCAAAACCAGGCTATTCGGAAAACGGATAAGGCGCCCACTTGGAAGATCATTGGAAAGAAAAGGCGCGCCAAATTCTGAAAGAGTGGTATCAATATATCCAACTTCTACCACATCACCCTTAAACTCGCCGATTTCTATCCTGTCCCCCACTTCAAAGGGCGACCTGAAAACAATGTATATCCAGCCTATCAGTGATGATATCGGTCCCTGCAAAGCAAAACCCAGAACCAGTGAAATAAGCCCCAGCGACACTGCCGCCGTGTACCAGTTTTGAAACATATAGGAAACGCCCACAATAGTAATTAAGATGACTGCAAGCAGGTGCAATACCCTAAAAGCATTGTACTTATAGGCTTTAGATCTACGGCTTTTAACAACCCAATGTTGTAATATCTGCGAAATAAAGAGAATAAGAAAAATGATAAAAAGCGCGAGTGAGGATCTCTGAAAAAATAATTTTCTACCGGCAATGATGATTACGTTAAGACGTATTAAAAAATAAAAAACAAGCAAAGCCAGAGATACCAGCGCATAGATTCCAGCTCTGATTTTATAGGATGATCTAACTTCATGCACGCGTTTGCTTCGTTGCCGCGCATCATGGGTGCTATCTCGCTTAACTTCCATTCACCGTTTTTTTGTTTGTGAAACAAACGATGTTCCAAAAGAGCGGGTGAAAGAAATATTATAGAAAAAAAGGGGTTTGTGTATAAGAAGCATCTAAGAAAATTCAAATTTTCTTATACGCATAAAGGGGTGCAAAACTGCATGAAGGCTTAGTGCCAATAGTAAATTTTTGTACCCCACTACCTCTCGGGTCGTTTTAGTAAACAGCGATGGTTAAGCACCCTTATATTTCGGGGTGTCGCCGATGTACAAAACGGATTGTGAAGCATCAAATTTATAAGCCTCACGGCTGTATTCATTTCCGCCTGTTTTATCCAATATAATTGATCCGTTTTCTTTGGGTAGAAATAATTCTGCTTTTGATTTATCATCATTGAACAACACAAAAGCACTCAAAACTGCTTCCTGTTCATTTACTTCAACCGGGTTTAACCGAACGCCGATATCAAAAAGCCGGACACAACGCTGTTTAATCTCGCTCCATGTTTCTCCTGCAGCGGTAAGGCAGCCATGTTCATCTTTATCGCCACCTACTGCAGCTTGTTCGGTTTGAGGCTGATCTTTTGACTTGTCTTCGGATTGGTCATCGCCGTTATTGCAAGCGGATAACACACAAATCGCGAAAAGTAAAAAATAGATTCTTTTCATTTCTTGTATAAATGGTTTTGGGGCAAATATATCCAAAATGGTAAAAGTATTCCATATGTAAAACATTCTTTAGTAGAAAGAATTAGTATATTGTGGAGGCTGGTTTAGCGCAATTCCAGGATTTTTATTTTATGATTGGACCGGCTTATTTTAACATAAGGATAGAGGTATCGGAAGGTTAATTCTCAGGTTGGTCATGTAATGCGCGCGCATTAAGCAGGCTGGTATTTGTCCATATGAAAATGTATCGATTAATTCTTTTTGACCGCTACTTATTTATCTGATTATTCATTATCAAAATTGTATTATGCGGGTTGCTGTACGTTTTACATTGGTGGCTTTATTAATCATGGCGATGATTGCCTCCGCCGTTATATGGCCTGTTTATGGTTTTTCAGCCATCGGGATTTTTATAATTGTTTTGGGCCTGTATGATATCACACAAAAAAAGCATGCTATTTTAAGAAACTTTCCGGTCATCGGCCACATGCGTTTCTTGTTTGAAATGATAGCTCCTGAATTGCACCAATATTTTATTGAGTCGGACACGAATGGGAAACCAATTGGAAGAAACATTCGCACTTATGTTTATACCCGATCCAAATTACAGAAAGAAACGCATCCCTTTGGTACTGAGCTCGAGGTAGAGGATGAGAATTATAAATGGATGAAACACAGTATTTATCCGGCAAAAGTTTTGACCAAGCCACCCAGTGTGTTGATTGGCGGGCCGGATTGTAAACAGCCTTATTGCTCAAGCTTGTTTAATATATCAGCGATGAGTTACGGGTCTCTTAGTAAAAATGCGGTGCTGGCTTTAAATATAGCTGCCAGAGAGGGTGGTTTTTTTCATGATACCGGCGAAGGAGGAATTTCTGATTATCATCTCAAGGGAGGGGATTTAGTTTATGAAATTGGTACAGGCTATTTTGGTTGCCGCGATCAGAATGGTAATTTTTCGCCCGAAGAATTTAAATTAAAGGCTTCACTACCTGAAGTAAAGATGATCGAGATCAAAATATCGCAAGGCGCCAAACCCGGGCACGGAGGTGTATTGCCGGCTGTTAAAAATACCAATGAGATTGCACGCATCAGAGGTGTGATACCTCATACGGCTGTTATATCACCTCCCGGACACAGCGCATTTTCTGACGCGGAAGGATTGTTGAGATTTATTGCACACCTACGCGAGCTGAGTGGTGGCAAGCCGATTGGATTTAAATTGTCGATTGGGGATAAAGAAGAATTTATTGAAATCTGCCGCAAGATGACAGAAACAGGTATCAAGCCTGATTTCATAACTGTGGATGGTGCTGAAGGAGGTACCGGAGCGGCCCCGCTCGACTTCACAAACTGGGTAGGTATGCCATGGGAGCAGGCCCTTGTTTTTGTAGTAGATACCCTGAATGGATTTGATCTGAAAAAGGATATAAAAGTATTGACGGCCACTAAAATATTTACAGCTTTTGATATACTGAAAGCACTTTGCATTGGAGCCGATGTGTGTAGTTCGGCAAGGGGAATGATGTTTGCGCTTGGTTGCATTCAGGCTTTGCTTTGCGATACGAACAAGTGCCCCACCGGTATAACCACACATGATCCCAAGCTGACGAGAGGATTGGTGGTGGAAGATAAATGGAAGCGCGTATATCATTACCAGGATAGAACACTCAAAGGATTTCTTCAACTTTTTGCAGCTACAGGCTGCATTGACCTGACTCAGTTGAACCGGAGTTATATCTTTAAGCAGGTAGAAACAAATGTGCAGTGTTATGAAACGATTTATCCTACGGTAAAGCCGGGGCAATATCTAAACTAAAGTCTTGTATTACCTGTTTCATGTATTTTACTCTTTTTAATAGCCTCATTTAGTTTATGCCTTAAGTCGGTTAAATATGCCGACTCTAATAAGCCTGGTTTCGTAATATTTTAAAATCCATAAGTGGTTTATTTTGTCAGGTTGCATGCCAACAGAGAAAAAGAAAAAATCCATTAGTTTTGTTTTTCTTCTAATTATCCTTTTTTCTATCTCTTATGTTCAACAATTTGCTTACAAGAACACATTTATGATGTCAAAATCAATTCAAGGGAAATCGGAGGAAGGTAAAGCTTCTCCCTTTGTTCAGACATATTTTCATGGTACCAGGGCCGATCTCAGGGTGGGAGATTTACTTGGTTCGGGACATTCATCAAATTACAGGGATAAGCCGTTAAAGCATACCTACGTTTCAGCCACTCTTCATGCTGCAATCTGGGGAGCCGAACTTGCATTGGGTGATGGTAAAGAAAGGATATATCTGGTAGAGCCTCTGGGCAAGGTGGAAGATGATCCGAATGTAACGGATAAAAAATTTCAGGGAAATCCAACCATGTCGTACAGGTCAGAAAAACCCTTTCGGGTGATTGGGGAAGTGACCATTTGGCAAAGTCATTCTGCAGAAGAGATCCGAGCAATGAAGGAAGGGATTGCCCATCTGAAAAACCAACACAGAAATAGTATAGAAGAATAACTTGTTAATGATGAGGACGCTTACAGTTTTTATTGCATGTAGTGTGGATGGGTATATCGCTGGGCCGGATGATGATCTCAGCTTTCTTAAATCTGTAGAAATGCCGAGCGAAGACTATGGCTATTCAGCATTTATGGAAACCATTGATACCATCGTGATGGGCAGGAGAACCTACGATTGGGTAGCCCGAAATATCGGTATATCTCATTATGAAAATGGAGAGAAGGATGTATATGTGATAACCCGAGCCAAAAGGCCTGATGCAGGGCGTACCATTTTTTATAACGGTGATCTGGCTAATCTGATAAAGAAACTAAAAAGTGCTGAGGGCAAAGGAATTTACTGCGATGGGGGCGGCGAAATTATCCATGATCTTTTGATCCATGATCTGATTGATGAATTTATTGTTTCGGTAGTGCCCATAATGATTGGTTCCGGAATCAGGCTATTCAAAGATGGGCGGCCACAACAAATGCTGGATCTTGTAAGGTCGCAAGCTTTTGCTTCCGGTCTCGTGCAATTGCACTATAAGAGAAAGAAGTGATGATATCGGATGGCGTACATAACTTCAAAATTAAGTTGCAAGAACACCTGCATTCCTGCATTGTGAAAGTTACAGACTCGTGCCAGTAATGTTTACACGATCACCCAGCGTAGAAGGCTGGGAAATGACCAAAAATTCTATAGGACTGTTTGTTTCGTTGGCAATGAAATGCTTTACCTGCGGAAGCACCAAAATTCCCTGATGGTCAGAAAGGGTTTTCTTTTGCCCGTCCAGATAAAATGTCGCTATTCCTTTCAGGATGAAAAAAAACTGTGTTGAATGTTTGTGAAAATGTAGCTCTTCCCTTGTTCCCTCCGGCATACTTTCCTGTTTAACAGAGAGGTCTGAGCTTTCCGTTAAAATCCAACTTTCGCAGCCTGACCCCCATGTATAATGTGCTGCGGAATCCTTATCAATTATTCCTTCTTGCATAAAATCAAACTGATTTTTAAAACACAAAAATAAATAATCCTCATTGGTAATCTATGGCCACTTCACGGTCAATTCATTAATTGGTTTCGCCCTTATAACCAGGATCGTAATCTACCATCCATTCAATGCCGTACTTGTCTCTAAACATACCAAAGTATGAACCCCAGGGGCTGTCAGCCAGCGGCACTTCTACCTCCCCTCCTGCGGATAATCCGGTATATATTTTATCGGCCTCCTCCTTGCTTGAGGCTACGATTGATATTTTACTTCTATGTTCTTTTTCATTAACAGAACCCATGCCCGAGGGCACATCATTGGCCATCAGTATATTACGCCCGATGGGTAAGGCAATATGCATGATTTTATGGGACTCGCTTTCCTCCCATTTTTTATCACCACTGGCCGGAAGGTCGCTAAAGCGGACAATTGATTTGAATTCTCCACCAAATACAGATTTATAAAAATTGAATGCTTCTTCAGCATTGCCGTTAAAAGCAATGTAGGGGTTGATTTGTGCCATAATTATTTTTTTTATCAAGTACAAAAGTATGATCTGATGGATGAAACGAAAAGGGGTGATTGCGACAAATTAGCGGGCAGATTTTACGCAATCTTCCTTCCATGGGCCAAAGGCGTATTTGTGACGTGAATGTTTTGTCAATTCAGCAACGTTTCATTTGCATTTTCCTGTGTTCATCGTAATTT
>JBIQMB010000266.1:0-4451 GCA_044463745.1 Chitinophagaceae bacterium
TGGTTCAAGTGTTCCAACATGGTTGGGTCACTTGAATCCTTTAATAGAACCGGTTCGAATCTAATCTATAAAACCTCAAAAAAAAAGTTTTATAGTTTATGTGGGTTTAAAATTTTCAATTCTTCGATATGAATGAAATCCTTCTCGTTATTTGTTATAAGGACGAATTCATGCGCCAGAGCAGTCGCAGCAATAATAGCATCTGGTGTTTTAATCTTTTTGGCAGTACGTATGGATACACAATATGCGATGACTTCAGGGCTGATATCAAATATATTCCTTTGTTCAATAAAATTTTTTAGATTTTCTGTTGTGGTTTGGTCTGTTTGCCAACAGAGGAGTTCTATCTGGGTAATAACAGATAAATTTGGCCCGGCATTAATGACTTTTTCCAGAAAATTTGTGCCCGAAGTCGGTAAAGAATCTGACAGATAATCGGAAATTGCATTGGTATCGATTAAATATTGTTCCATTCGCTACGCATTTGTTTGATATGCTCCTGCAGATTTTTCCCTTGTTCCCTGGTAATGATTCCTTTGAATTTATCGGATAGTTTTTCATCCGAAGAGATATTCTCTTTCAGCACTTTAATCAAGTCCAGTTCCTGTAATTCATGTAATAGCTTTATAGCTTTTTTATTTTTGACCTGTATTACCATAGTGTTTTCCATAAAATCAAAGTTTAACTACTATTAAAAATGTTTAACGTCAAGGGCTATTGTGTGGCAAAGAAAAGTTTACTTTCTTTCATCTACGCTTTCTTCCCTGCAAATTCTGTATTATTTGCCATTATAGCAAACTAACGTCCAAAGTTATTTTAAATATGATATTTTTTTAACTTGTTCGAGTGTTCCAACGAAGTTGGGCCACTTGAATCCTTTAAGTAAGCCGGTTTGTAACCGGATAAAAGGATATACGAAATGAAGTTCTTCGGACTTCTCGTTTCTCTTCTAAGCCGCTAAGCAGTCAGCCTACTTTTGGAAAGTTTAGAAAAGAAGACAATAAGGTGAGGTGTTGAACTCCTGTGAGATAAATGAACCGAAAACATGCATGCAACTTTCCAAAAGTTTAATTGGGAAACTCTGTGGCTGTAGGTAAAGATATTTGTGGATTTTTCTTTAGTAACGATGATCCACAGGCCTAGATGTCTGCGACAGTTTCTGCACTTTTTTCTCGCAAGGAAATTGCCTCACGCAGAGAACGCAAAGACCGCAAAGGATTTTTCTGACGAAAAATGATAACACAAGCCTCTTTTCTAAACTTTTGGAAAGTCTGATAGATCTTAACCTGTTAGCGAGAACCTGATGAAACTTTCCAAAAGTCGTGGGCGCTTTTTTTCTTAGGGTTCTTTTTATAATGCTTTTTGGGGATTTATCGATATTGAAGTCCTTCGGACTTCTCAACATTTCTTTAACCCAGTAAACAGTTACAGCCTGTGCGCTGGTTCAAGTATCATAACGAAGTTGGGCCACTTGAATCCTTTAATAGAACCGGTTTGTAACCGGATAGAAGGGTATACGAAATGAAGTTCTTCAGACTTCTCGTTTCTTCTCTAAGTCGCTAAGCCGTTAGCCTACTTTTGGAAAGTTTAGAAAAGAAGACAATAAGGTGAGGTGTTGAACTCCTGTGAGATAAATGAACTGAAAACATGCATGCAACTTTCCAAAAGTTTAATTGGGAAACTCTGTGGCTGATAATAAGATAAGTCACATGCCTGGAAGCCTGCGCCAGTTATTGACCATTTTTCTAACAAGAGAATTACCTCACGCAGAGAACGCAAAGACCGCAACGGATTTTTCTGACGAAAAATGATAACCCGAAGCTCTTTTCTAAACCTTTGGAAAGTCTGATACGTATTAATTTATAAGCAAGAATCAAACAAAACTTTCCAAAAGTCGTGGACATTCTATTATTTGGGTTCCATTTAAATTTCTTCTCTTTTTAATTTTTGGCACCGCCGGTTTCAACGGGGGTTATGAGGGGAGCAAAAACAACTGTTTCATGTCAAAAAATTTTATGGCTGCGATTTTTCATTCATTAAAATTGAAAATGATTAGTGCTTCGAAGTTCAGGTTTTTATTCTCGTTGAAGAAGTAATCAATTTTTTGAACCCGGTATTCCTTATTAATCAAACTATCTTTTTCTGCCGGTACGATTTCATTTTTATTCGTGATGTAAATTAAATATTTGCCACTCGACTGAGCCACCAAAGAATAAATAGAATCAATTGCCGGTTTAGAAATAAACACCTTTCCTCCCTTAGCGTGCATCTGTTGTAATTTTGCGTTTATATCATCATTCAGAAAGGATTGGTTGTGTTCTTGTGCGAAAGCGATACCGGAAATAAGAATAAATAAACCGGATAAGATAAATTTAGAAAGAGTCATATTTATATATTTTAGGTTTTAAGAGCATTTCAGGATGAAGGTTTTCCTGAATATATTAAAGGTACAGTATTTTGATTTTAGTAATTTGGTTTGCATAAAGATAGCTCCCCGAAAATTTAAATTTTTCTTTCAGAAAGAAATCTTACCTTTGCAGCCAATTTTTAAAAATCATGCCGTAACATGATAAGCGGCCGGGCACCTTTGCAAGGCACTCATCTCTGTGAAACCAAGGCATGTACGAACTCATTTTAAAACACGTAATAGTACATGAAATTAAGTCAATTTAAGTTTGACCTCCCTCTGAACCTAATAGCACAAAACCCTACTAAAAGAAGAGAAGACAGCCGGTTAATGGTCATTGAAAGAGCAACCGGAAATATTGAAGACAAGCACTTTAGAGACGTCCTGGATTATTTTGATGACAAGGATGTTTTTGTAGTTAATAATACAAAGGTATTTCCTGCACGTATGTACGGACGCAAGGAAAAGACCGGTGCACGCATCGAAGTGTTCTTATTGCGCGAGCTGCATAAAGGAAACCGTTTGTGGGACGTTATCGTTGACCCTGCCCGTAAAATCAGGGTAGGAAACAAGCTCTATTTTGGTGATAATGACGAGCTGGTGGCCGAGGTTATTGATAACACAACCAGCCGCGGACGAACGATCCGTTTCCTCTGGGAAGGTACGGAAGAAGATTTCAGAAGCACCTTATTTATGATGGGCGAAACACCTCTGCCTAAGTACATCAAGCGCAAGCCGGATGAGGAGGATAAGGAAAGGTACCAGACGGTATATGCCAAGTACGAAGGAGCCGTAGCAGCTCCCACGGCTGGATTGCACTTTAGTCCTGAGCTGATTAAGCGCCTTGAGATCAAAGGCATTCGTTTTGCAGAAATAACCCTGCATACGGGATTGGGCACCTTCCGCCCCATTGAGGTAGAAGATTTGAGCAAGCATAAAATGGACGCTGAATATTACAGGATAGATGAGGAAGCATGTGCCATCGTAAATAAAGCTAAAGAGAATGGCCGCAGAATATGCTCTGTAGGCACCACTACAATGAGGGGGCTTGAAAGTTCATTTACAGCTCAGCACATGCTGAAACCTTCTGAGGGATGGACCAATCATTTTATTCATCCGCCTTACACATTTAATATTGCTGACAGTCTGATTACGAATTTCCATCTTCCCAAGACCAGTCTGTTGATTATGGCCAGTGCTTTTGCAGGATATGATCTGATGATGGAGGCCTATAAAAAAGCGATTAAAGATAAATACAGATTCTTCAGTTATGGTGATGCCATGCTGGTTATTTAAAGCTTCGGAATGCGGAAAATGAAGAGGGAAAGCCGGTGAATTTATCTTTAGTGATGAAGTTGTTAAATGCACTTGAATTTTTTTCTATCAAAGTTTTTCCATTAAACATTTTCCATTACCTTTGCCTTCCAAAAAAAAAGCCTGTGGGCTATTTTTGGAAAAACGAGTTCATTTTTTATTGAAAAATAAAGCAATTGCCAGTGTAGCTCAGTTGGCCAGAGCAGCTGATTTGTAATCAGCTGGTCGGGGGTTCGAATCCCTCCACTGGCTCTTGAAAAAAGAGTGGAAGCATGTAGTGGAGAGGTTCTCCATATTTATATAGTTCTCCATATTTATATATATATGCGGATTGCTTTAAAAACGGGCAGATGGCCGAGCGGTTAAAGGCGACAGACTGTAAATCTGTTCTCTTCGGAGTACGAAGGTTCGAATCCTTCTCTGCCCACCTGGTTTTTTTAGAAGTAGAAGCGTTCTTTAAATAATGTGATGGGATTTTAAGCTGCGAGCACGAAGGGCTTCAGCAGTAAGGATTTTATAAGCTGTTGTAGCTCAGGGGTAGAGCACTTCCTTGGTAAGGAAGAGGTCGTGAGTTCAAATCTCATCAACAGCTCAATGAGCCTGTGTGATTGAGATGGGTAGAGCATCCGCCGCGGCGGAGAAGAGGTCGAGAGTTCTCCCGATAGTTATCGGGACCATCAACAGCTCAATGAGCCTGTGTGATTGAGATGGGTAGAGCATCCGCCGCGGC
>JBIQMB010000266.1:4551-5573 GCA_044463745.1 Chitinophagaceae bacterium
GGAGAAGAGGTCGAGAGTTCTCCCGATAGTTATCGGGACCATCAACAGCTCTGGGTGAAGGTTTAGGTAGTTTATAGAAGTTTTACTTATTATAAAATTAGATTATTAAGCGGAAGTAGCTCAATTGGTAGAGCGATAGCCTTCCAAGCTATAGGTCGCGAGTTCGAGGCTCGTCTTCCGCTCAAAATACTTTATTCCGTTTCTCACCGGAATAGATTTTTTTAAAACAATAAACAAAAACAAAAACAATGGCAAAAGAGAATTTTAAAAGGGATAAGCCACACGTTAACATTGGTACTATTGGACACGTGGACCATGGCAAAACCACATTAACTGCCGCTATAACCGATATTTTGTCTAAAAAGGGTTTGGCGGAAAAAAGGAACTATGCAGATATTGATGGTGCTCCCGAAGAGAAAGAAAGAGGTATTACGATTAATACATCTCACGTAGAATATCAGACCGACAAGCGTCACTATGCACACGTTGACTGCCCCGGTCACGCTGACTACGTTAAGAATATGATTACAGGTGCTGCCCAGATGGACGGCGCTATTCTGGTAGTAGCTGCTACCGACGGCCCCATGCCGCAAACAAAAGAGCACATCCTTCTTGCGCGTCAGGTAGGTGTTCCGCGTATTGTGGTTTTCATGAACAAGGTTGACCTGGTTGACGATCCCGAATTGCTTGAACTGGTGGAAATGGAAATTCGTGAGCTGTTGTCTTCTTACGGGTTTGATGGTGATAACACGCCTATCATCCAGGGTTCTGCAACCGGTGCTCTTGCCGGCGACGAAAAATGGGTTGAAAAGATCATTGAACTGATGGATGCTGTTGACGAATATATTCCGTTACCTCCCCGTCCGGTTGATCAGCCATTCCTGATGAGCGTTGAAGACGTATTCTCTATCACTGGTCGTGGTACTGTTGCTACCGGCCGTATCGAAAGAGGTCGTATTAAGGTAGGTGATCCTGTTGAGATCGTAGGTTTGATGGAAAAGGCTATGACATCTACTGTTACA
>JBIQMB010000267.1:0-5568 GCA_044463745.1 Chitinophagaceae bacterium
TTCATCCCTACTTTCTGATTTTCCCAATTTTAAAATATGAATTAAAATAAAAAAATTATGGGAATTTTTGACAAGAGAATCAACTACAAACCTTTTGAATACCCTGAGGTACTTCAGTTTACCGATGCCATCAACAAGTCATTTTGGGTACATTCAGAAATTGACTTCACTGCGGATGTTCAGGATTTTCATTCACATCTTTCGGCCAAAGAACAGATGGCCGTGAAGCGTAGTTTGCTGGCGATAGCTCAGATAGAAGTGGCTGTTAAATCCTTTTGGGGAAACCTCTATAACCATTGCCCTAAACCGGAGTTAAACGGGCTGGGCAGCACCTTTGCAGAATGCGAGTTCCGGCATTCAGAGGCCTACTCCAGGCTGGTTGAAGTATTGGGGTATAATGATGAATTTGAGAGGCTTGTTCATGAGCCCGTTATCAAAGAAAGAATCGACTACCTTTCACGCGCATTGAAAAACACCCGTTCAGAAGATAAACGTGAGTACACCCTTGCGCTGATCTTATTTACAATATTAATTGAGAATGTTTCTCTTTTCAGCCAGTTTGCTATCATTCTGTCATTTCCCAGATTCAAAGGATGGATGAAGAACGTGAGTAACATCATTGCCTGGACTTCGGTAGATGAGCAGGTGCATGCCAATGCGGGTATATTTTTAATCAATAAAATTAAAGAAGAAAATCCCGAACTGGTGGATGCCATCACCAATGATAAGATCATCAGAATGGTGAGGGAGTCCATTCAAATTGAAGAAAAAATTGTAGACTGGATTTTTGAGGAGGGCGAGCTGGAGATTATTAAAAAGAATGACCTGGTTCACTTCATCAAATTCAGGGTAGATGAAAGCCTGGTAAAGATTGGCATACAACCTCAATTCAACATCACATCCGAACAATACAAACCCATGAAATGGTTTGAGGAAGAAGTTTTTGCAAACAGTCTGGATGATTTTTTCGCAAAAAGACCGGTGGACTATACCAAGCACGATAAAAGTATTTCGGCCAATGATCTTTTTTAAATACGGTTTATAATAAAAAATATTACAACTATGGAAACGATATTTGAAACGGTAGAAACGCGTGAAAAACTTTGGTGGAAAAACGAAGAGAGTGAGCAAAACCTAAACAGAGGTTATCTATTGAAGGGAGAAACCGTAGAAAAAGCAATTGAAAGAGTGTGTACCGCAGCGGCCCAGCGGCTATTTAAGCCTGAGTTAAAAGAGGCTTTTATGGAAATGGTTGAGCGCGGCTGGATGAGCCTGAGCTCGCCTGTGTGGGCCAATATGGGAACAGAGCGCGGATTACCCATTTCGTGTTTCAACGTACATGTACCCGATAACATCGAAGGCATCACTTATAAACTGGGTGAGGTGATTATGCAAACGAAACTGGGCGGTGGAACCTCCGGTTATTTTGGCAGATTGAGAGGCCGGGGAAGCAGTGTAACAGACAATGGTAAAAGCAGTGGTGCTGTAAGTTTCATGAGGCTATTTGATACGGCGATGGATACCATTTCACAGGGCGGTGTGCGCCGTGGGGCTTTTGCGGCATACCTGGACATTGACCATCCGGATATACTGGAATTTCTTCAGATCAAAGAAATAGGGAATCCGATACAGAACTTATTCTTCGGCGTTTGTGTACCCGATTATTGGATGCAGGAAATGATAGACGGCGACATGAAAAAGCGAGAGGTTTGGGCCAAACTGCTCGAATGCAGGCAACAAAAAGGACTTCCTTATTTATTTTTTACCGATAATGTAAACAGAAACAAACCTCAGGTATATAAGGACTTAAATTATACTATTCACGCCAGTAATCTGTGCTCGGAAATTATGTTGCCCAGTACAGAAGATGAATCTTTTATCTGTTGTTTATCATCCCTGAATCTGGAACTCTATGATGAATGGAAAGATTCAGACGCAGTGAGGTTGGCAGTGTTTTTTCTGGATGCAGTACTGCAGGAATTCATTGTAAAAACAGAAGGCAATTATTACCTGGCTAATGCCAACAGGTTTGCAAAAAACCATCGTGCGCTCGGGCTTGGTGTTTTAGGATGGCATTCTTATTTACAGAAAAACATGATACCCTTTGAGGGGCTTCGTTCCAAACAGTTGACGCATTCGATCTTTAAGGACATCAGCGAAAAAGCACATAAAGCTTCTGAAGATCTGGCCTATATTTATGGCGAACCTTCATTACTAAAAGGATACGGAAGGCGCAATGCAACGGTTATGGCCATTGCTCCCACTACCTCCTCTTCGGCCATTCTGGGGCAAGCCTCCCCTGGCATCGAGCCATTTAGCAGCAACTATTATAAAGCGGGATTATCAAAGGGCAACTTCATCCGCCAGAATAAATATTTAAAAGAACTATTAAAGGAAAAAGGAATAGATAATGAAGAGGTATGGAGAAGCATCATGCTAAACCATGGTAGCGTTCAACACTTACCTGAATTGGACGAAAACGAAAAAGCAGTATTTAAGACCTTTAAGGAAATAAGCCAACTCGAAATTATACAGCAGGCTGCTATCCGCCAAAAATTTATTGACCAGGGACAAAGCCTGAATTTAAATATACCTTCTTCACTTCCGGTCAAAGAAGTAAACCGGTTGATTATTGAGGCCTGGAAACTTGGTATCAAATCATTGTATTACCAGCGTAGCCAGAGCGTATCGAAAGAACTGGTTAACAGTCTGGTTGTATGCAAGAGTTGTGAGGGATAAAACAAAAAAACCTTTCCGAAGTTCAGCACTTTGGAAAGGTTTTTAAAATCTAAATCAGGTTATACTTTTACCATCTGTCTGCAGAAGCACGCTCATAATCCTGCTTATATTTTTCAGGTATCATTCCATTGAGCATACATCCGGGTTCAAGAGATGGGTAAATATCTTCAAGCGTTCTTACTTCATTCATAAATACCCTGCGGTAAATATGACTCCTGGTTAATTCGCGCGGACTCTCAATACCTGCAGCTCCTAACAACTCCACAAAAGCATTTACCGTCTCTTCGTGAAAGTTTGCAACCCTCACTTTTTTGTTTGATACAACCAGTCCGGCTACTAACTGAGGATCCTGAGTGGTAATTCCTGTAGGGCAGGTATTCTTATTACAAACGAGAGCCTGGATGCAACCAAGAGCCATCATCATACCCCTGGCACTCATGCATACATCAGCGCCCAGAGACATCGCGCGTACCATATGGAAACCACTTAGGATTTTACCCGAGGTGAATACTTTAATATGCTGCCGGATATTAAACCCACGAAGCATGTTTTCGGCAAAGGCCAATCCATCCATAAATGGCGCACCCACATAGTTACTAAATTCTTGCGGAGCGGCACCGGTTCCACCTTCTCCTCCGTCGATATTGATGAAATCGGGGTAAATATCCAGTTCCACCATAGCTTTACATATACCGATAAACTCGCTTTTGTGTCCGATACATAATTTGAAACCAACCGGTTTGCCATCGCTCGCTTCCCTGAGCTTTTGGATAAATAATATCATCTCGCGGGGAGTATTGAAGGCGCTATGGTACGGCGGCGAATAAATTGTTATATAAGGCTTAACATGTCTGATTGCGGCGATCTCAGGCGTGTTCTTAGCGGCGGGTAAGATGCCGCCATGACCAGGTTTTGCTCCCTGACTAATTTTAAGCTCTATCATTTTAACTTCCGGCCGGGTAGCGTTAGCTCTATATTTTTCCACATCAAAATTCCCGTCATCATCCCTGGCTCCAAAGTAGCCTGTACCTATTTGCCAGATCAGGTCTCCCCCACCCTTTGCATGATATGTACTGATTCCACCTTCACCGGTATTATGTGCAAAACCACCAATTTTAGCTCCGCTACTCAACGCTTCTACCGCCGCAGAACTCAGTGATCCGAAGCTCATGGCACTGATATTTAAGACGCTACAGCTATAAGGCTGTTTACAATCCTTATTACCAACCATAACACGAGGATCGTGATTCAGCTTATGAAAATCTTTTGGAGCAATACTATGGGTCATCCACTCGTATCCTTCCTCATACACATTAAACTGGGTTCCAAAAGGCATGGTATCCAGTTCTTTTTTAGCTCTTTGATAAATGGTGCTCCGGTCAATTCTATTAATTGGCCTTCCATCGGTATCACTCTCTACAAAATATTGATATAATTTGGGGCGCATGGCTTCCATCAGCCAGCGAAGCCTGCCCAATACAGGGAAGTTTCTCCATAATGAATGTTTCTTCTGAACCAGGTCTTTAAGCCCTATGACGACAAAAATCAAACAAAAAGCAAGAAAAAACCAGAATCCACTCCAAACGAAAATGGCTAAGGCGCTAAATATTATTACCACACCGGCGCTCACCAATGCAAATAATCTTCTCATTAAATAATCTTATTAAATTGCCGTCAAAGTTCGCAGTTTATTGTGGATTTTCAAATCCTATTTATTGGTAACTATTTGTCAAGGTTCTTTTTTTTCCAAAAAAGGCAAACGGGATATGGACTCGTTGATAAATTGCTGTTTGAATCGAATAATCAGCAAGGAATGATTATTTTGCAGGAAAAATAAAATGGATGTATTGAAATTAGGAATAGGCACCCGACTTCAGCATACGCAATACGGACCCGGAGTTATAACGGGCGTGCGAATGGCCACTTATCTGGTAACATTTATTCATGAAGGAACAAAAGAAATTGATAAGGACGATCCTAAACTGGAGGAAATAATTCCGGAAAATGTGACTGTGGAAATAGAAACGGTAAGTCAGGTAGAAAGATCCCTGATGAAAATACTCCGAATGTGGAGTGAGGCTTCAGATACAGTTGAACTCGGAGATAGATGGACTGGCGGCACATTAATCATGCAGCCTGCGGATCAGAAATTAAAACCAAAAGAGCTTCCCATTGAAGTGTTTTTTCATAAAATCGTCATGCTACGCGACCGGCTGCGCGTAATGGAGCAGCAAATCAATGCACATAAAAAACTAACAGATGAGGAAAAAGTAAACCTGCAACAATACATCACCCGCATCTACGGTACGCTCACTACTTTCAATGTTTTGTTTAAGGAAAAAGAGCACTGGTTTGTGGGGGAGAAGTTGGGCGGTGGGGAGTGAGGATTCTCTTCTTATTATCATTTCTTCTATTCGACCATTCGTCAAAATTAATCGACGAAAAGCACTTTTCTTACAATAATCGGCTACTTCTCTCGTTTTGACATTAGCAGGAGTTTCTTACACAAACACCTTATACTCCTGTACTACCTAATGTAACCTATGACGCAGATCCGGTTTTAATTTCCCTGATTAATACCGCCTGCCCAAACGACACCTATGAAGACCATTATAGTAACTGCAATGGCCTGCCTGTGCCTGAATGCAACAGCTAAGGATTATAATATGAACCTCTCAAAGAAAGATTCATTTTCGTTTTTAGTACGAGTTAATGATTGGAATTATTCAAAATTTGTAGAAGAAAATAAAAAATATGCAGGCCCTGTAGCTAATGCTGGTGAAGATGTTACCATCTATCTCACCGAAACATCCACTGCCACTTTAGATG